>JAAZCI010000064.1 GCA_012513365.1 Lysobacteraceae bacterium | reverse complement strand
GTGGCCGCATTGCTGCTTGCTTCCCGGCTGGACTCCGCCGTACCCACCACCGCCGACACCATTCGCCCCGCTCTACAGCTCATTGGTACCGATAAACATTCAAGCATTGTCTCGAGCATCTTTTTTATGTTGATGCCCGATCAAGTACACGTTTATGGCGATTGCGCCGTCAATCCAACGCCAACGCCTCATCAGCTTGCCGACATTGCCGTTCAATCCGCAGACTCTGCAAAAGCCTTTGGTATTGATCCAAAAGTTGCGCTAATCTCCTATTCAACGGGCGTATCTGGCGCAGGCCCTGCGGTAGAAGCGGTGGCTGAAGCGACTGAACTTGCAAAAGCGAAAGCCCCTCATTTTGCTATTGATGGCCCCCTTCAATTTGATGCGGCGTGCGTGCCATCCGTTGGGAAGCAAAAAGCACCCAACAGTCCTGTGGCCGGCGAGGCGACCGTCTTTATTTTTCCCGATTTAAATACCGGGAATACCACCTATAAAGCGGTACAGCGAAGTGCGAATGTAGTGAGCATTGGCCCGATGTTACAAGGCCTTGCCAAACCTGTGAACGACCTCTCCCGTGGTGCGTTAGTGGACGATATCGTGTATACTATTGCGATCACTGCTATCCAAGCGATAGCCCACGCTACAGAAAATTAACACAAAGGATTGTTGTGCCTGTAATTCGTCGAAATAAAATCGAACCTTATAGTGCGGACCAGATGTACCAGCTCGTCAATGATGTGGCGAGCTACCCTAAATTTTTACCCTGGTGCAGAAATAGCCGTGTTGAAATTGAGACCGAACGCATGATGCAGGCCTCAATTTTAATGGCAAAAGGCCCTTTAAATAAGTGGTTCACCACCAAAAACCAATTGATCCCTGGAGAACGGATTGAGATGGCGCTTGTCAAAGGCCCCTTTAAACATCTCCGCGGTATTTGGGAGTTTAAAGATCGTCCCGAGGGAGGCTCTGAGATCTTCTGTAACATCGATTTTGATTTCGCCTTTGGCCCAGCAAAGCTCGTTTTGACGCCGATTTTTGAGAGCATCGCCTCGTCAATGATCGTCGCCTTTAGTGAGCGCGCAAAGGTGATTTATGGCTAAGATCGACACCATCAATGTGGAATATGCGCTCGCACTCAAATATGAACAGCAGTGCGAGATTCAGCAATTTCAACAAGGGATTACCCTAAAAGAAGCGATTCCCTTTTTTCGCCTCGATCGTCAAGCAAAGATGAAGATTGAAAACCCTGTCTATGGCGTTTTCAATCAGGTCGTTAATGATGATTATGAATTGCAAGATGGCGATCGCATTGAGGTCTATCGCCCGCTTGAGATCGATCCTAAGCAAGCCCGAAAAATTCGTGCACAACGCAATCCTACCGGCATTCGTTCAACGCAAGTGACGGAACTAAAATAAGTCTGCAAGCTATAAAAAAGCCTTCATGATTGAGATGGATTACACTAAGTTTCCCAACAATCCTGAAGGCCTTTACATTTAAAGCATCTCGTCAAAACCCATTTGACGCCAGACCTCGTAAATCCCAATGGCAACGGTATTGGAGAGATTGAGGCTTCGCCCTTCGTTATTGGCCATCGGGAGGCGTAACCGCGTTTCACCGCTAAATCGGTCAAGCACATCGGCGGGAAGCCCGCGGGTTTCAGGCCCATAGAGCAGCGCATCGCCATCTTTAAAATTCGCTTCAAAAAAGTTACGACTGCCTTTCGTCGTCATTGCATACACGGTCGTGGGCTCAACTGCTTGCAAACACTCATCGAGCGAATCCCACACCTGTAGATCCATCCACTCCCGATAATCGAGCCCTGCCCGTTTAAGCATCTTATCTTCAAGCTTAAATCCAAGCGGTTTAATCAGATGAAGTTTGGCTCCGGTATTGGCGCAAAGACGAATAATATTCCCTGTATTGGGCGGAATTTCAGGCTCGTATAAAATAATTGATAATCGACTCATTACTGTTTCCCACATCCTTGATAACGTGATCCGTTCATGCTGAGCACCACCGTATAAGGATAGTTCTCACCATTAGCACTGCAGCGGGTTTTAGTGAGATCGATCACCACATCCCCCGTTGATGCGCGCAGACGATTTCCGCCCTCAACGCTCCACCCCATTCGGCGACTCTCTGACGCTGCCATACTGCTAAATTGGAACTGACGCCCACGAATGGTCGCGCTCCACGCCTCACGCCCTTCACCGGCAAATTGCCAATTCATATTGGTAGCATCGATAGAGGTTGGTGCCGCAGCTTTTGCGCTCGCTTTTGCTTTTTGCACCGGATCGATCGGCGTACTGTGATCAATCGAACCAATGGCTAAGTCCGCTTCCGGCGTTTTCACCGCTTCAGGCGCAGCTCCACTACTAAGATCAATTGCACACCCTTTATGAGTTAATTGACGCGTTTCAATCACCGCCGTATAGGGATATTGCTGCCCTTCCGCCTCACACGCGCCCTTGGTAAAGGTGAGTGTTAAATCGCCCCGCGCCGTGGTAAAGATCTTACGCTCGCCCTCAGTGCGGATCTTCCAATTAACACTACGACTTTCACTCACCCCAACCGCCTGAAGATTAAAGGATCGCCCAGACAGAGTTCCGCGCCAAAAACTTGGCTTTTCACCTAAAAATTGCCACGATTCAAGATGGGCTTTTGCTGCCGCTTCTAGCGCTTTCGCATCATCTACTTGCACTTTACCGGCTTTCATTTCTTTTTCAGATGCGCCATCCGTTGTCACGCAGCCTGCTAATACAGATCCCACCAAAAGTACGCTCAATTTGCGCCACATGTTGATTCTCTCCTCATTTATTTAATGCAATAAAAAACCGTGAAGCTCAAGTGTAACAAGCTTCACGGCGAATCGATTCAATATAAATCAAGCATTATTGCAACGCTCAATTATTTTTGATGTTTATACTCAAGCGCCGCTTTCACAAACGCGACAAAGAGAGGATGAGCATCCCGTGGGTTTGATTTAAACTCAGGATGCGCCTGCGTTGCCACAAACCATGGGTGACTGTTAAGCTCAACAAATTCGGCAAAATTATTTTCGCCAGTAACACCGGAAATCATAAATTCCCCGTCGTTAAATTGATCTTTAAATTGATTGTTAAAGCCATAACGGTGACGGTGACGCTCAGTAATGTCTGTTTTACCGTAGATATCAGCCGCTTTTGAGCCCTCTTTTAATTTGATATCGCGCGAACCAAGGTACATTTCCCCTTTTAATTCACCCGCCACATCTTTCATCGCAAGCAGTTCAATCACTGGATAATCGGTATCCCCGAAGACTTCGGTCGAGTTCGCATTTTTAAGTTTTAACACATTGCGCGCATACTCAACTACCGCCAATTGCATCCCTAAGCAAATCCCAAAGAAGGGAATATTGTGCTCACGAGCATAGGTAATTGCACGAATTTTGCCCTCAATCCCGCGCTCACCAAAGCCGCCCGGAACGATCACCGCGTGCATATCTTTAAAGCGTGCGTTAAGCGCCGCTTCATCCATCTCTTCAAGCTCAACCGCGTCAACATAATTGATTTTTACATCGGTAAGCGTATTGATTCCTGCGTGGAAAAGCGCTTCATTGACTGATTTATAGGTATCGGTCAACTCAACGTATTTACCGACGAGCATGATGTTTACCCGTTCAGTCGCGGAGGCGATATTATCGATCACTTTCTGCCATTCTGAAAGATCCGCTGGGGGCGCTTCCATATTGAAGAAATCGAGCACAATATCGTCGAGTTTTTGATCATGAAGAAGAAGAGGAATTTTATAGATTGAGTCCGCATCCACACATGAGATAACCGCTTCATTGGGCACTGAGGTAAAGAGCGCAATCTTGCGTTTTTCATCAAGGGGGAGCGCCTCTTCAGTACGGCAAACTAAAATATCTGGCTGAATCCCGATCGAGCGAAGCTCTTTAACGGAATGTTGAGTCGGTTTAGTTTTAATCTCACCGGATGCGCGAAGGTATGGCACCAACGTTAAATGCATAAAGAGTGAGTTGCGCACGCCAAGCTCGGTTCTAAGCTGACGGATCGCTTCTAAAAATGGCAGGGATGCGATATCCCCAACGGTTCCACCAATTTCGATAATCGCCACATCCGCCCCTTCTGCAACAGAAGTAATGCGATGCTTGATTTCGTCGGTAATATGGGGGATCACTTGAACGGTATTGCCGAGGTATTCCCCGTTACGCTCACGTTCGATGACGGTTTTGTAGACACGTCCTGCACTCACACTGTTTTTGCGTGAAGCGGTCATACGAATAAAGCGCTCATAGTGACCTAAGTCGAGGTCTGTTTCCGCGCCATCTTCTGTCACAAACACTTCGCCGTGTTGGAAAGGACTCATCATGCCTGGATCGACATTGATGTAAGGATCCAACTTCATCATCGTAACCTTAAGGCCACGTGATTCTAAAATTGCGCCGAGCGAGGCCGCAGCGATTCCTTTACCGAGAGATGATACAACACCACCCGTGACAAATATAAAACGCGTCATGAAAGCTTTCCTTGAAAAATAGATGAAATAATAAATGGCTTCAAGGGTGATCATTATAGCCTAAAAGTGTTTTAAATTCGACTACCGAATACTTTTTTTACGCTAAAAAATCGCTTTACAAATCCTGATTTTGGTGAACCGCCGCTTTGTGTGCCCTTCCACTCTTTTTTGTGGCAAAACTTACGATCTTTCACATGAGAAAGTAGGCATCCGCGCTGTAAATGTTTATAATCAGGAGGTCGAATTATTGTTTATTCTAAATAAAGGTTAATTATGGTCTCGATCAATCAACACTGTGCTAATGCAATCCGCGCACTTAGTATGGATGCTATTCAAAAAGCCAACTCAGGTCACCCCGGCGCGCCAATGGGCATGGCCGAAATGGCGACGGTTTTATGGAAAAATCATCTCAATCACAATCCTAAAAATGCAAAATTTGCGAACCGCGATCGTTTTGTTCTCTCAAACGGTCACGCATCAATGCTTCTTTATTCGCTCCTCCATTTAACCGGCTACGATGTTTCAGTGGATGATCTTAAAAACTTCCGCCAACTCGGTTCAAAAACCGCAGGCCACCCAGAATATGGCTTTATTGATGGGATCGAAACCACCACCGGCCCACTTGGACAAGGCATCGGAAACGCTGTTGGATTTGCCCTTGCTGAGCGCATGATGGCGGCAAAATACAACACTGAAAAACACACCTTGATCGACCATTACACCTACGCATTTTTAGGCGATGGCTGTTTAATGGAAGGGATCTCGCATGAAGTTTGTTCCCTGGCGGGCACCTTAAAACTCAATAAATTGATCGTATTTTATGACGATAACGGTATCTCAATCGATGGCGATATCACCGGCTGGTTTACCGACAACACCGCAAAACGTTTCGAAGCATACGGCTGGAATGTGATCGCAGACGTGGATGGCCATAGTTTTGATGCGCTTGAAGCGGCCGTTGCAAACGCAAAATCCTCAGACAAACCGACGATCATCATGTGTAAAACCTTAATTGGTAAAGGATCACCGAATAAAGAGGGCTCTGAATCAACGCACGGCTCACCGTTAGGGGATGATGAAATCGCCGCAACGAAAGCCTCACTTGGCTGGAATCACGGTCCATTTGAAGTGCCTGCAGAGGTCTATAGCGCGTGGAACGCCGTTGAAAAGGGCGCAGAACTTGAAAATAACTGGAATGCACTCTTTGCTTCCTATGAGTCTGAAAATCCTGAACTTGCCAAAGATTTCTTACGTCGTCAACACAACGCACTTCCTGAAAACTTTGCGGAAACCTTCCAAAATGCGCTTAAAGGCGCCAATGACGCTGCTGAAAAAGTCGCAACCCGCGCGGCAAGTAAAAAAGCCCTTGATGCGCTTTGCATGGAATTAACCGAAATCGTGGGTGGATCGGCGGACTTAACCCCATCAAACAACACTTTCTTTAAAGGCAGTGTCGACCTTGATATCGCAAGCGGCAAAGGGAATTACGTGCGTTTTGGCGTGCGTGAATTTGGTATGTCGGCGATCTTAAACGGTCTTGCACTTTATGGCGGATTTATCCCCTACGGCGCGACCTTCTTAGTCTTCTCTGATTACGCCCGTAACGCCATTCGCATGAGCGCCCTAATGGGACAACGCGTAATCTACGTGATGACGCACGATTCCATTGGTCTTGGTGAAGATGGCCCAACCCATCAGCCGATCGAGCACGTTGAATCACTTCGCCTCATTCCAAACTTAAACGTTTGGAGACCCTGTGACGCCGTTGAAACGATGGCCGCTTGGGGACATGCCCTTCAAGCAAAAGAGACTCCATCGCTCTTTGCTCTTTCACGCCAAGGATTACCGCATCAAGAACGTTCTGAAGCCACACTCGCTAATATCACTAAAGGCGGTTATGTGCTTAAAGAAGCAGACAATGCGAAACTCACCATCATTGCAACCGGTTCAGAAGTTGCGCTTGCAATGGAGGCCGCAGCTGAGATGGAAGGCGTTCGCGTCGTATCAATGCCCTGTGTTGAGCTTTTCCGTGCACAAGATGAAGCGTATAAAGCCAGCGTTTTAGGCAATGGTAAAGTACTTGCGATTGAAGCCGGCACCACGCGCGGCTGGTATGAATTTGCAGACAAAGTGATCGGCCTTGATCAATTCGGTGCATCGGCTCCTGCAGGCGATCTCTTCAAGCACTTCGGTTTCACAAAAGAAAACGTGGTGAAAATCGCTTCAAGCATGATCGGCTAATACTGGTAGATCTTTAGATAGATCTCTTTTTAGCAGATTTATTACAAAGCAGAGTTTCCTTTTTAGGGCTCTGCTTTTTTTATTGCCTCACCGACTCTGTCGACATCTTATTAAAAATTGATCTACATCGCCTATTCCCAAGATCTTTTAGCCGATTGATCTTGAAAACGAGCACCCTGCCCTCATTACTCTTCAAAGCCACGAATTTTTACAAGTTATCGTACGCAAGATAGATAATAAATGGTAATATAGGTCGCTTATTGACTGAAATTTTTAATTTTTATAAAAACTCTAAACAGGGAGATCGTTTATGTCACGCATCGCATTATTAATTCCGTTTTTAATGACGCCTGCTTTTGCGCAAGCAGGGGAAGTTCAAAACCCATGGATGCAAACCCTTTTCATGATCGTACCAATGGTATTGATCTTCTATTTCTTCATCATTCGCCCACAAAACAAACGCATGAAAGAGCATAAATCGCTCTTAGAATCGATCAAACCCGGTAACGAGGTTATGCTCGGTTCAGGGATCGTTGGTCGCGTTAAACAATTTGGCGAAAACTACGTTGAAATTGAAATTGCAAACAACGTTGCGGTACGTGTACAACGTCAAAGCATCGTAGCCCTTCTTCCTAACGGAACAATGAAAGGCGAACTCTAATTGAGTCCACAAAGATCGATCTTCTCGCAAGATCGATCTTTGCTTTAAGCCCTTTCTATTTTTTATTTTTTTAACCTAAGACGAAAATATTATGCTTAATCGTTATCCTTTATGGAAA
This sequence comes from Lysobacteraceae bacterium, assembly GCA_012513365.1. Lineage (GTDB taxonomy): Bacteria > Pseudomonadota > Gammaproteobacteria > Cardiobacteriales > Wohlfahrtiimonadaceae > CALZBJ01. The sequence goes on along the minus strand of JAAZCI010000064.1, from coordinate 43,808 downwards.
AATCTGCTGATTTTCGGCGTTTTGCTCATTTCAACGATTCTCGCGCTCCCGAACTTATATGGGGAAGACCCCTCAGTTCAGGTCTCAGCAACGCGCGATACAGTGATCGATGAGCCTTTAAAAGCGCGCGTCGAACATGTTCTCACCACCAACAATCTTAATCCTAAACGCATTGATTTCGCGCAAGAGCAGCAGCTTCTCGTTCGTTTTAACAACACAGAAGATCAGCTCAAGGCCAAAGATTTAATCGCCAAAGAACTTAAAAAAGAGTATGTAACGGCACTTAACTTAGCTGCTGACATGCCCGATTGGCTCGCAAATCTTGGTCTGCAACCAATGTATTTAGGGCTCGACCTTCGCGGCGGGGTTCACTTCCTGCTTGAGATCGATATGGATGGCCTAATCAGCCAGCTTGCCGAGAGTTATGCTGATAATATCCGCACCTCCCTTGAGAACGAACAGCGCAGCTTTAAAGCCGTTTCCTTAAACGATGACGATACCATCACGATCAGTTTTGAAAACGATATCACGATGAATCAAGCCTTCCAGTTTTTAACGAAACAAGGCGCTTATCAAGAGCTTCGCTTTAGCTCAGAGGGCAACAATCTTAAAGTGGTGATGGGCGATAATGAGATCAACACCATTCGCAAAAATACCGTCACCCAAAACATTCGTACCCTGCGTAATCGTGTCAACGAGCTTGGCGTTGCTGAGCCGGTAATTCAGCAACAAGGCCCGAATCGAATCGTGGTACAGCTTCCCGGCGTTCAAGATACCGCTCGCGCAAAAGAGATTTTAGGTACTACTGCGACATTAGAATTTCGCATGGTGGACGAGCGCTCAACAACGCAAGCCTTCGATGCAGCCCGCACAGGACGCGCGCCCCTTGGGACTGAGCTTCACTACACTCGTGATGGCCACCCTTACCTCTTAAAACGTCAAGCGGTATTAACCGGTGACTCCATTGTTAAAGCAAGCGCCGGGATCGATCCTGAATCCCCCGTCGGCGCTGCGATTGTCTATATCACTCTTGATTCAAAAGGTGCGGATAAATTCAGTATTGCAACAAAAGCAAACGTCGGCAAACCGATGGCGACCCTCTTTATGGAAAACGTTGTCAATACTGTGATCGATGCCGATGGCAATGAGACGAAAGAAGCGACCACCACGAAAGAGATCGCCAACGTTGCCACCATTCAAACTCAACTCTTCTCGAACTTTACCATCACCGGTTTAAGTTCACTCGAAGAAGCCAATAACCTTGCCATTACCCTAAACTCAGGGGCACTAGCAGCGCCCATTCATATAATTGAAGAGCGCACCGTCGGCCCAAGCGCGGGACAAGATAATATCGACAGCGGTATGAAAGCGGCGGTCTATGCCCTTTTAATGGTGATGGCCTTTATGGCATTCCGCTATCGCGCCTTTGGTGTCGTTGCGGACGTAGCACTCTTTGCAAACTTAATTTTAATCTTAGCGGCACTCTCTGTACTGCAAGCGACCCTCACCTTACCGGGGATTGCGGGGATTGTTTTATCCCTTGGAATGAGCGTTGACGCAAACGTTCTCATTAATGAACGGGTGCGTGAAGAACTCAAAAAAGGCACGAGCCCACAAAATGCGATCGATAGCGGATTCGGACGTGCATTTGCCACCATTATGGACGCAAACTTAACGAGCCTTTTCGCAGCGCTAGCGCTTTTCTATATCGGCTCAGGCCCTATTAAAGGCTTCGCGGTAACGCTCTCAATCGGGATCATCACTTCCGTCTTTACCGCTGTTTATCTAAACCGCGCGATCATCAACCTCATCTGGGGTGGCCGTAAAATTAAACGTCTCTCCGTTGGACACCGCGAACTTCTGCCGATTTTAAGTGGCGACACCACCTACAACTTCATGAAACTCTGCAAATTCTGGGTGATTTCATGCATTGCGATAATCGTTGTAGGCATCAGCGTTTCAGCGAGCAACAAGTTCAATTTTGGCCTTGATTTCACTGGCGGTACCGAAGTGGGCGTAATTTACGAGAAATCCGTTGATAACGACACCATTCGTAAACAATTAGCGGAAGCCGGATTTGATTCCGCCGTCGTTCAGCACTTTGGCGCAAGTAATGAAGTGATTATCAGCATTAAAACGCCTGAAAATATCGATACTGAAGCCGCGGCTGAAGCGGATATTGCTCGCATTAGTGATGCCATTATCAAAGCACTCGACAATGACGATAATCCCTTTGAACTTGGACGCGTCAGCTTTGTTGGGTCAAAAGTCGGTAGTGAACTTGTGACCGGTGGATTTGTCGCTTCCCTCATTGCGGTGAGCTTAATCTTAATCTACATCTGGGTTCGATTTGAGCGTAAACTCGCACTTGGAACCATTCTCGCGACGGTACACGATACAGTGATTGTAGTTGCGGTCTTCTCACTCTTTAAAGATAAGCTTGAGTTTGACCTTACCTCACTTGCGGCGATTTTAGCGGTGATCGGATACTCAGTGAATGATACGGTGGTTGTCTTAGACCGAATCCGTGAAAACTTCCGCACCCATCGCACAGGAACGCCGTTTGAGATTGTCAATATGTCGATCAATCAGACCTTATCGCGGACCATTATGACCTCCGTATCAACCGCCTTAGCGGTGCTCGCGCTCTACCTCTTTGGTGGTTCGGCGATCGAGACCTTCTCGCTTGTTATGTTGATCGGTATCGTCGTTGGTACCTACTCGTCAATCTTTATCGCCGCGGCCGGCGCGCTAATTTTAGGCTTAAAACGTGAGGACCTCCTCCCGCCTGTCGTAGACAAAGAAGCGATCGTTCATGAGGAAGGGTATCCATAACCTCGCCTCATTTGGAAACAAAACGATGATTTAAGGAGCGCTTGTGGTCTTTTATAGAGATCACAAGCGTTCTTATTTCTGGGCTAAGCCTTGTTTATTCACGCGATAGCATTAACAGAATCGCGCTTTTTTGGTACTATTTAATCTTTAACCCTGTTGTTATAGGTACGAGAACTAACGTGCAACAAGCTATTTTAAAACCCCACAAAGAGAAAGTTGATATTGTCGGACTCCTAACAAAAGGGATCCGCACCATTATCTTTGGTATCGTTTTACTCTTCGCACTCGCGCTCGCAGCAGCGCTTTACTCCTATCATCCTGAAGATCCGGCTTGGACAAGCGCGCTTCAAAACAGCGATGTGCATAATCTGCTCGGCAAAAAAGGCGCCTACTTTGCCGACATTAGTCTCACCATTTTAGGGAAAGCGGCATGGCTTATTCCGCTCTGTTTAGGGGTCTATGCGTACCATTTAATCTATCTTGGTAAAATCCTTAAGAGCGATGCTATCACGGTGATTCGTCGCCTTATTGGGATTTTGATCACTATCTTTTTCTTTGCAGGGCTCTTAGATCTCACTAGCAATAGCGGCGGTATTATCGGGAGCTTCTTTGGCTCGCTTGTGGTCACCGCATTTTCGTGGATTGAAGCAGTATTAGGCGCCGATAATGGCAAATTAATTGTCTATCGCTTTAGCCAACTCTTTTTAATTGCGCTCACTGTTCTTGGTGTTGCCCTTGCCTCCGGTCGCTCGCCCCTTTATTGGCTCGACTATTTTGGCGGGAAAATTTTAGCCTTAATTGAGCGTCTCACCGGCAATATGCTCAACGATCCCGATCGCCCACAACTCAATTCGGTGAAACATCTCATGGAGAAAGATACCTCTTTTTCCATTAAGGACGATCTTGCTACAAAACCACTCGAAATCGATGAGATCATGGATCAATCCGATGAGCCAGTGATTAAAAAATCCAAAGGGAAAGCCCGTAAAACCGCGCCTGAAACTACGGAAACGACCGATTCCAACGCGCCCTTCGATCCCTTTGCCGATCTTAAGCAAGAACCTCAATTTTCGTCTGAATCTTTAAGTTCGGAAGAGACAAGCACTACAACGCCTAACGAAACTACCAAAACTGATGAACCTGCACCGGAAGTCTCACGCCCCACCATTGGTGGTGTAAAAGCGTCCGCCCATAAAGAGCAGACTGAAAAATCATCTGGAACCGAGCATAAAATCCCGGCGATGGCGATGCTACCTAAACAAAAACAACCTGCTCAAACGATGCCCGAAGAAGTACACGAGCCTTCATACGAACCGCCTCAAGATCTTCCGAGCATTATGCAAAATCACCGCCACCCGGGCGGAACGTCAAGCATTATTGATGAACCCGATACCACCAAAACGGTCTTAGAGATTAACCGCTGGGCCAATGATGCCCCTGCCCCAACTCAGCCTGTGGTGAGCAATAGCGCAACGACGCCTGTTCGAAGTAATGCCGATAATCAATCCCATACACCAAGTGCAAACGCACCGGTCAGCAATTTTACCGCTACATCCAATCACTCAAATCCTGAGCACAACCCACATCTTGCGTACTTAGAATCGCCTGATACGCAGCGCTTTATGAATGATTTCATCAATGGCGATTCGCAAGGACCGACCATTGAGGTGATCGACGAAATCCCCTTTAGCGCAGATGGCGATATCGAACTCGACAGCGCGCCCAAAATGCGCTCGCTTGAGGATTCGTTTGAGTTTGAAGCACCTGATTTTGACGCGCCAATTGAACCGGCGATGAGCTTTGAAACACCAGCATTTGAGACCCCTGCGTTTAGTGCTGAAAAACTCACGCCACAAATTGATGAGTCAATCAATGAATCAATCAATAAGCCGATCGATGAGTCATTCAATTACACGCCTCATCAAAGCAAACCGATCACTCCCGCTTTTACGCTTAATTTAGAAGAGGATGAGCCTGAGTTTTCAGTGGATAATTCGGAACCTACTATTCTCAATTTGGATGATGAGCCAAACTTTAATCGCGAACCCTCATTTGATGAAGAGTATGCGAGTGCCCTTGCAGAACTTGATCTCCCCACTGAGGCTAATGAGAGCGCCGACGAGGACGATGGCGACGACTTCGCGCCAACCTTCGATGACTCTGCCTTTAATAATGCCTTCGGCGATGATCCCTTTAGTGAGCCTTCCTTTAACGAGCCCTCTTTAAATGTTGCGCCGGATAACGCGCCTCATTTTGAGAATGAACCCACCTTTGATGATGAGCCTGACTTTGAGGTGCCTTACTCAGATCCCGCGCCAAGTCCTACCCGTCCACAACCGGTTCACGTCGAAGGATTTGCGCCGCCATCACAATTTGATGGCTTTGAGGTCGATCCTCGTTCAGGCATGCCAATTCCTAAAGAGAAAGCGAAAGTCTATCCGATGGCAGGCCAACTTCCATCACCGGATCTATTAGGCGATCCGCCCCCGCACACTACCGCTTACGACGATGACGAATTGCTTGATATGGCTGAATTGATTGAAACTCAGCTTAAGAACTTTAATGTTGGCGTCAAAGTGGAAAATATCGAGCCAGGCCCTGTAATTACCTGTTTTGAGCTTGATCTTGCCCCGGGCGTAAAAGTCGCGCAGATCAACAATCTTGAGAAAGATATCGCGCGTCTTTTATCGGTAACCCGCGTTCGTGTAGTGGATATTATTCCGGGAAAACCGTATGTCGGCCTTGAAATTCCAAACAAAAATCGTGAAACCGTCTACTTTAAAGATGGCCTCACCTCAGAGGTTTACAGGGAAGCAACTCACCCGCTTACGATGATTCTCGGGAAAGATACCTCCGGCAATCACGTTGTCGCAAACCTTGCGAAAATGCCCCATCTACTCGTTGCAGGAACGACTGGTTCGGGGAAATCGGTTGGGATCAATACGATGCTCTTGAGCCTTCTTTATAAAGCGCGCCCTGAAGAACTTCGCCTCATTCTGATCGACCCAAAAATGCTCGAACTCTCGGTCTATAATGAGATACCTCATCTATTAGCGCCGGTCGTCACTGATATGAATGAATCGGCGAATGCCCTTCGTTGGTGTGTTGCTGAAATGGAGCGCCGTTATCAGCTCATGAGTCAGCTAAAAGTGCGTAACATTGCCGGCTATAACAAAAAAGTGCAAGATGCGATCGATGCGGGCCAACCGCTTATCGATCCAACGTGGAATCGTCAAAATGAAGTTTCTGACTATTCACTTCCACCGACGCTTGAGCCATTACCCTTTATCGTCATTGTGATCGATGAATTTGCCGATATGATGATGCTTGTTGGGAAAAAATGTGAGGAGCTTATTGCGCGCCTTGCCCAAAAAGCCCGCGCATCAGGAATTCACCTTATTTTAGCGACACAGCGCCCATCGGTTGATGTAATCACGGGACTGATTAAAGCCAACATCCCCTCGCGGATCGCGTTCCAAGTCTCAAGTCGCATCGATTCACGCACTATTTTAGACCAGCAAGGGGCTGAAACACTGCTTGGCCACGGAGATATGCTCTATCTTCCACCGGGACTCCCGCAACCGATTCGGATTCATGGCGCATTTGTTGATGACCATGAGGTCAATCGCATTGTGGAATTCTTAAAACAGACCGGCCCCGCCGATTATATCGAAGAAATTCTACGGGAACCGACGGAACCAATTCCGGGACTCTCCGAAGAAGCGGCCGGCGTTGCTGCGCCCGATGATAGTAAAGATCCTCTCTTTGATGAGGCGGTAAAAATCGTTGTGGAATCGCAGCGCGCGAGCATCTCCTATGTGCAAAGACGTCTACGAGTTGGCTACCAACGAGCGGCTCGAATGATCGAAGAGATGGAGAGCCTTGGCTTTATTTCAGAAGATTTAGGCAATGGCAATCGCGATATTTTAATCAAAGCCTTTAGCGATGATTAATCCCGCTTGCCGCTTGTTAATACTCCGACAACCGATAAGATCAAACAGAAACACGATTAAAAAGGAACTTAGATGGATACCACGATGATTGAAGCGCTTTTTACAACTCAGGCGACAAATGCAATTCCCGTTCGAATTGTAAATTCCGCCTTCAGTCACCCGAACACCTTTATTACCAATTGGATAAAAGAACGCTATAAAAAGGAGAAGCCGGCGCCGAGTGACAGCTGGCTAGTTCCCAATGAGAGCGGAAAACTTGCCGGCGTTGTCGTCGGTGACAATCGCGATGAACCGCTCTTTACGCTTGGAAATCTCTACAAAGCGCTTCCTGCAGGAAATTATCTCTTAAAAGATGATCTCGATAACACCTTCGAACTTTTATTGGGCTACGCGCTTGGAGCTTATCGTTACGACCGGTATAAAAAATCGGACGACAAGGCGGTGAGATTTTTGATCGATCCTGCGATGAAAGCCCGTCTTTACCGCGCGATCTCCGCTCATTATCTGGTGCGCGATCTTATTAATGAGCCACCCAATAGTTTAACGCCGGATAATTTTTCTGCTGAAATCCGCGCCCAATTTAGTGGTCTTCCGGTTAAACAGACTGAAATCGTCGGTGAAGCGCTCTTAAAAAATAATTTCCCGCTCATCTACACCGTCGGTGCTGGCAGTAAATATAATCCGCGTCTTGTTGAGATCACCTATGGTGACTTTGATAATCACCCGAAACTAACACTCGTCGGTAAAGGCATCACCTTTGATACCGGCGGACTTGACCTTAAACCTTCATCGGGCATGCGCCTGATGAAAAAGGATATGGGCGGCGCGGCTCATGCGATGGCCCTTGCAAAATGGCTCATTGAAAATGAAGCACCGCTTGCAATTCGCCTCTTAATTCCCATCGCCGAAAATGCGGTGTCTGATCGCTCAATGCGCCCCTCTGATATTGTCAAAGCGCGTAATGGTCTTACCGTTGAGATTGATAATACCGATGCTGAAGGCCGATTAGTGCTAGCCGACGCACTCGCCTACGCAACGGAAAAAAAGTATGATGCGCTCCTTAATTTTGCGACCCTCACCGGCTCAGCCCGCGTAGCTCTCGGACCGGAAGTTCCCGCTCTTTTCTCAAACAATGATACACTGACGCAGTCTTTAACTAAAAAGAGTCGCGAACTCTCCGATTTAATGTGGCCGATGCCGCTCCATTCGCCCTATCGCGCATGGATCGAATCGAAAACCGTGGACCTTGTTAATTCCGCGTCTGTACCACAAGGTGGCGCAATTACCGCAGCCCTCTTTTTAGAAAGTTTTGTAGACAAAACCAAACCATTTGCCCATATTGATGTGATGGCTTGGAATATCCGTAACCGGACAGGTCGCCCTGAAGGCGGTGAAGCAATGGGTCTTCGCGCGGCATATCACGGCATTTTAGACTATTTTCGACACGAAGTATAAGTAAAACCTATGCGAATTCAACACCGTACAACTTTTCTCGCGCAAGGCGTTTTAATGCTCCTTGCGTTTCTTATTCTTACCTCGCTTGCTATGGCAAGCACGGGTTTTTCCGCCTATGTGGTCGAGCATAAAACAAAACGCGTTCTCTATGAGCATAGCGCCGATGAACCGCGTTATCCGGCCTCGATTACCAAAGTGATGACGCTCTATCTCGTTTTTGAAGATCTTAAGAAAAAGAAAATTAACCTCAAAACACCAGTGAAATTTTCCGCCTATGCCGCAAGTACTGAGCCCTCAAAACTTGGGGTCAAAGCGGGAGATTCCATCTCGATGAAGCTTGCCATCGATGCGCTTATTGTAAAATCGGCCAATGACGTTGCCGTTGCCGTTGCCGAAACCCTTGCCGGCTCTGAAAAAGAGTTTGTAAAACGCATGAACCAGAAAGCAAAACAGCTCGGCATGCACAACACCACATTCCGCAATCCTCATGGGCTTTTCCACGCGGAACAAGTTACCACCGCTCGCGACCTTGCCACGCTTGGCATTGCCATCTATGAGCATTTTCCTAAATATTACGATTATTTTTCCACCGAAACCGTCAGCTATGGTGGGATTACCCACAAATCGCACAACCAAATTACCAAAACGTTTCCCGGCGCCGATGGTTTAAAAACCGGTTACATCCGCAAATCGGGATCAAATCTATTATCGAGTGCTAAAAAGGGGCGTAAACGCGTCTTTGCAGTGGTTTTAGGCGGTCGAAATACTAAAGAACGTGATGGAATTATGGAATCGCTGTTAACGGAAAGTTTTGCACCGGTGCGCCAATATCGCCAACAAATCGATTATGCCGTGGTGATGGATCAAACGGTACTGTTTACCCCGCGTAAAGGCGTGAATAGCGATAAAACTGTGCTCCGCGATGTAAAATCTAAAACGCCTAAATTTGAGCCAAGTCCACAGATTAAGCTTGCGGCAAAACCGCAATCAAACCCCGCTCCAACGAAACAGCAGATCGCTAAACGCCAAGAGCTCCTCACCGGCGATGCGGTTCAAGTGGGCGCATTTACCCACTATCAAGATGCCCAAAACCAAGCGCGTTTAACGGAGCGCCGTACCGGGATTAATCGCATCTCGATCGTTCATGAAGGCGGGCTATATAAAGTGTGGCTCACCGGCTTTTCCAATACCGAAGCCCATAGCACCTGCGAGCTGTTAAAAAGCTATCGCTCATCGTGTTTTGTGGTGAGAAATCCATCGGTAAATTAAGCGTGAATTAAGCGCGAATCGACCAATCAATCGGTGAAAGGCCGTGCTCCACAAGATATTGATTGGTTTTTGTAAAATGCCCACACTCAAAAAATCCGCGATAGGCTGACAACGGGGAGGGATGTACCGAGGTCAACACCAGGTGGCGATTTCGGTCGATTTTTGCCCCTTTTTTCTGTGCGTGTGCGCCCCATAATACAAATACTAACTGTTCGCGTTTCTCATTGAGCTCAGAAATCAGGCGATCAGTCAGCGTTTCCCAGCCAATTTTTGCATGGGAATGAGCCTTTGATTTCTCCACTGTCAAAACAGTGTTTAAAAGAAGCACACCCTGCTCTGCCCACTCCATTAAATTGCCGTGACTCGGAATATTAAACTCAGGGTATTCATGTTTGAGCGTCTGATAAATATTGCGCAGTGATGGCGGCGGCAGAATTCCCTTTTGCACCGAAAATGCGAGCCCGTGCGCTTGCCCCTCACCGTGATACGGGTCTTGCCCCAAAATCACCACTTTTACCTCATTAAAAGGGGTTACTGAGAGCGCATTATAGACCCACTCATCTTTGGGAAAGATGATCTTCCCTGCATCACGCTCGCGTTGTACAAATTCGCGCATCGCTTGATAATAAGGTTTTTTTGCCTCGTCTTGAATGATCGACTTCCAATCTGTCATACCCGTTACATCTCCTCTTCATCACATATTTTTGCAAAGAGTAGTATATCGGAAAATTCACCTTCCGCGATCTTTTCGTAATCATGAAGGCAGGCTTCCTCGATAAATCCCTGATGCTTTAAAAGGGCGATGGAACGTCTGTTTTTTGGATGCACCAGCGCCTCAATGCGGTGGCAATTAAGCTCACGCCTTGCATAACGCACCATTTGGCGCACCACCTCAGAGCCAAGCCCCTGCCCCCACCATGTTTTAAGCAGCTCATAGCCAATCTCAATGCGGTGATCCCATTTCGAATAATGATCAAATCCGCAACTACCAATCACGATATCGCCATAATAGATCGCATACCGGCTACTACCAATCACCTCCGGCGCCTGCTGAAAATAGCGGATCATCGTGCGCACTTCATCGAAGGTAGTGTAGAGCTCCGTATTCATATATTTCCCGACACTCGGACACGACCAAAGGGCAAACAGAGGCTCTAATTCCGCCTCACTGATGGGCTTAAAATGGAGTGCCGTCCCATCGATCGGCACATGTTTCTGTTGCATCATATCGTATTACTTGCTCATCTTCATGAGCTTACTTAAAATCGTGGCCTCTGATTCCTCTATCTAAAGAAATCCGCCCCATCCCTTGAAGTTTTTCCCGTTTTGCCACATCATAAACCTCTCTTAACCAGATAATTTGTGAGGCTTCATGACGTCTTTAGTTGAAATTACCGAACGTTCTCACCCAGTGAAAATCGAACTTCACTATGCCGATGAGCGTAATTTTACTGGCAAACCGATCTACCAAACGCCCCGCTGTTTTCTCCATCCCGATGCGGAAAAAATGCTCAATCATGCAATTGAACAAGCGGATAATTTAGGGTTACAGTTTATCATTTACGATGCGTATCGTCCGCCTAAAGCGCAGTTTGTCCTCTGGTCCCATACCCCTGACCCTAACTTTTTAGCCGATCCTCATCGCGGTTCGCCCCACTCTCGCGGGGTTGCCATCGATCTAACTCTTGCAGATAAAAAGACCGGTGAGATCCTCGATATGGGCACGCCCTTTGATAGTTTTGATCCAAAATCGTGGCACTATAATTATGAAGTGAGCCGTGAAGCGCAGCGTAATCGCCTCATCTTGCTTGGCATTATGACCAACGCCGGCTTTGATAATTATCAGCACGAATGGTGGCATTATCAGCTCTTTAAAGCGCGCGAAACCTATCCGCTTGTTGACGATGAATGGTTAGGCGTCAATGAATATGATTGGGAAAACCTGCGGTGATCCTCAATGATTATTAATGTTTTGGTAGTCGCGCTCGGCTCTGCCATCGGGGGTGCGCTTCGCTACGGCATCACTCTTTGGCAAAGTAGAGCCGATCTTCCCTTTGTGCTAGGCACGCTCAGCGTCAATCTTTTGGGCGGATTACTCATCGGGATGCTGGCCTATTATTTTACCGCTCACAGCGAACACTCTCTGTTAAAACTGCTGTTAATCACCGGTTTTTGCGGCGGGCTTACCACCTTTTCAACCTTTTCATTGGAAGTGATGGAGCATCTCACAACTGGCCAGATCGCTCTTGCGGGAACCGTCGCTTTAATGCATTTAGTGGGCTCTGTCAGTGCAACGCTTTTCGGATTTTGGCTCGCTAAATCGTGCTTTTCTTAACTTAGAAATCAACTGTTTTTTAAACACTTAAATACAAAAAGCTCAATTCAAATAATCTGAGAATTGAGCTTTTTTACGCTTTATTAACTATACGGAATAGATATTATTATGGCTCAACAACCGTGGAAATCGTGTCTGCCTGCGCATTATCGGAGAGAATTGTTTGAGGCGCAGCCTCAGCCATAAAAAATGGAATAAACGACAGCAAGATCAATACCCCTGCTATTAAAGGTAAACGATGACGTTTATCTAATCGTGGCCACATACAAACACAGTTCCTCTGTTATTAAACACCATTTCACTATAGCGCGAAAAAAGGTAATTGCCTAATTATTTATCGATCTTGTGTTTTTATTCGTCTTTTATTTCATATAAAACTGGACATAAAAAAGCCCTGAACCCTCTCTTAGCTTAATAAGAGAACCGTTCAAGGCGTTTCAATTTATCCCTGTATTAAACGGGGATTGAATGATTTTTGATTCGGATTACACGTTAAAACGGAAGTGAATTACATCGCCATCATTCACGATATATTCTTTTCCTTCTAAGCGCATTTTACCTTTTTCTTTCGCACCGGATTCGCCGCCAAAGGCCACGTAATCATCATAAGCGATCACTTCTGCACGGATAAAGCCGCGCTCAAAGTCAGTATGAATTACACCAGCAGCTTGAGGCGCTGTTGAGCCTTTTTTAATGGTCCACGCGCGCACTTCTTTAACGCCTGCGGTGAAGTACGTTTCTAAGCTTAAAAGCGCATATCCTGCGCGAATTACGCGGTGAAGACCCGGCTCATCAAAGCCCATATCTTCAAGGAACATCTCCTTATCTTCTTCCTCAAGTTGCGAAATTTCAGCTTCAATCGCGGCGCAAATCGGCACTACGAATGAGTTATCATTTTTCGCATACTCTTCAACGCGATCAAGGAAAGAATTATTTTCAAATCCATCGTCGTTCACGTTTGCGATATACATGATCGGTTTGATGGTTAAAAAGTGGAAATCACGAATTAACAATTTCTCTTCCGCGCTTAGATCAAGAGAGCGAATGCTTTTGCCCTCATCAAGCGTTGGAATCACTTTATCGCGCAGAATTTCAACTTGCGCAATCGCCTCTTTATCGCCACCTTTTGCCACACGCTCAAGACGTTGAAGCCCTTTTTCAGCGGAAGATAAGTCTGCAAGTGCAAGCTCAGTATTGATCACCTCGATATCGGCGATCGGATCGATTTTACCGGCAACGTGCACGATATCATCATTTTCAAAACAGCGAACCACGTGAGCAATCGCATCGGTTTCACGGATGTTTGCTAGGAACTGGTTACCTAACCCTTCCCCTTTTGACGCGCCCGCAACAAGCCCTGCGATATCCACGAAATCCATATAGGTTTGCTGAACACGCTCAGGTTTAACAATGTCAACAAGCGGCTGAATGCGTGGATCGGGAACATAAACACGCCCAACGTTCGGTTCGATCGTACAGAATGGATAGTTTTCTGCATCGATTCCCGCATTGGTCAACGCATTAAAGAGTGTTGATTTACCAACATTCGGTAATCCGACAATACCACATTGAATCGCCATAATTTTTCCTCTAATTTACTTACGATGAAGCTCATTCATCGCCTGTTCATAATTCCCGCTTACAAAATCCGCAAGCAGTTGTCTTGCTCGATAGATGCTATCGAAAATTTGATCTTCTTCCTCTTTAGGCGCTTTTTTGAGCACATAATTGGCCACCATCGAGGCGTGCCCGGGATGCCCAATCCCAATGCGTAGACGCAGGAAGTTGTTTGAGCCTAAATGACTCACAATGCTTTTAAGACCGTTATGACCGCCATGCCCGCCGCCACGCTTAAAACGTACCGTTCCAGGAGGGAGATCAAGCTCATCGTGCACCACTAAAATCTCTTCTGGTAAGATTTTATAAAAATGCGCGAGCGCTAACACCGACTCCCCACTTTTATTCATGTAGGTATCCGGCGTTAATAGGTAGACTTTTTGCGATCCAATCATCATCTCGCCGACCGAACCTTTGAAACGGTTACTCGGGGAAAGATCACTATTTCTGATCGCATCTATAAACCAAAAACCCGCATTATGGCGGGTTTTCGTATAATCGGGACCGGGATTGCCCAGTCCAACAATTAGTTTAATCATTTTGAAAGATTACTCCAGAGTTAAAAATTACTCTGCATCCTCTTCTGATGCTTCTTCTGCGTCATCAGCTTCTTCCGCGTCTGCGTCGTCTGCTTCTTCATCATCTGCATCTTCATAAACGCGTGCTTCAACGATTGACACAACAGGTTGGTCGTTCATTTCTTCAGGGTTCATGATGTCAACATACTCAACACCTTCAAGTTTTGGAAGGTCTGAAATGTGAAGGATACCATCTAATTCTAACGCTTCGATATCAAGTTCGATTACGTTTGGAAGGTCAAGCGGTAAACATGAAACAGCCACTGATGCTAAGTGCTGTAACACTTGTCCGTTACCGTGAACCACACCGTGTGCTTTCTCTTCGTTTAAGAATACAACAGGGATTTCAACCACGATTGCTTCATCAGCACGTACGCGCATGAAGTCAAGATGCGTAATTAATGGTTTGAATGGATGGCGTTGAACATCTCTTAAGATCGCTTTATCTTCTTGACCGTCAACTTTAATCGTTACGATGCTTGTGAAGATATCTTCTGCACGGAAGCATTTTAAAACTTCGTTGTGGTTTAAAACAATGCTTACAGCGTCTTTATCCGCACCATAAACGATCGCAGGAATGTTCCCTTCGCGGCGTAGGCGGCGGCTCGCTCCTTTCCCTAAGTCACCACGTAAGGTACCTTCAAAAATATAATTTGACATAATTTAATTTACTCCAAAATTGGTAAAAATTGTGTGGGACACCGCGACCAGCGCCCACATTTAAGGCAAGATATTATAATCTTATCCTTCTGGATTTGCAATATAAATCGCTTTTACTTTGAGATTCATCCGAATCTCTTTCCCGCGTTTTCCGCGCTCATCGAGAAGCGTTAACCACTCAGACGGTGGCATGGTAAATTGGCGTTTACCATATTCAATCGTCACCGAGTCGCCCTCAGAAAGTACGATCGATGCGGCTAAATGATCTTCCCCTTTTTTGAAAACCGCGCCAGGCATATGAATCATCTGATTGCCCTTACCGCGCGCCATCACCGGGATCTCACTCATTTTCACCACCAACACGCGACCAGTATCGCTAATCGCCATCACATATTGATTGTTAAGATCGGTGACTTTCCGTGGTGGCAGTAGCACGGCACCCTTATCAAGGTTAATGAGCGATTTACCATTTTTCTGGCGGGTGAGCATATCCTCATATTGGCACACAAACCCATAACCGCTCGTCGAAGATAACAGATAGTGAGAATCGGGCTGATCGAGAATTACCTGCTCAATTTTCGCCCCATCATCGAGATTAATTCGCGTTGTGATCGGCTCGCCAGTACTTCGCGCCGTTGGGAGCGTGTAGGCTTCGGTGCTGTAGCTTCTACCGGTACTATCAAAGAGTACGAGCTGCTGATTATTACGCCCGATGCACGAGGTGAGATAACCATCGCCCGTCTTATAATTGAGCCCTTCTGGATCGATATCGAGGGTTTTTGCTGCGCGCACCCACCCCATTTTCGACATCACCACCATCACCGGTTCATTGGAAACAAGCGCTGCTTCATCAATCGCTTCCGCGGCTTCCCGCTCCACCAATTTCGAGCGGCGTTTATCACCATATTTCTCCGCATCAGCCACCAATTCAGATTTAATCAATTCATTGATTTTTTGCGGGCTATTAAGATGTGCCATAATATTTTCAAGTTCACGGCGTAACTCATCTTCTTCCGCGCGAATCTTCATCTCTTCTAAGCGAGCTAATTGGCGTAAGCGCGTTTCAAGCACATAGTTTGCTTGCGTTTCCGTTAGTGCAAAGCGCTCCATTAAGGCCGCTTTTGGCTCATCTTCAAAGCGGATAATTTGGATCACTTCATCAATATTTAAGAACGCAATTAAGAGTCCTTCAAGTAGGTGAAGCCGTTTCTCAATGCGCTCGCGATGGAAATTAAGGCGTTTAATCACCGTATCACGGCGAAAATCGATCCATTCCGTTAAGATCGAAAGTAGTCCTTTCACTTGTGGACGCAGATCGCGACCGATCATATTAAGATTCACGCGGAAGGATTTTTCAAGATCAGTGGTGGCAAAAAGATGATTCATCACCATCTCGGTATCAACCCGATTTGATCGAGGCATTAACACAATGCGTACCGGCTCATCATGATCCGATTCATCGCGAATATCATCAATCATCGGCAGCTTTTTCGCCTGCATTTGCGCTGCGATATCGAGCTGGATTTTCTCTCCTGAAACCTGATACGGGAGCTCATAAATCACAATCGCGCCCTCTTCAATGCGATAGCGCGCCCGCACCCGCACCGAACCTGTTCCGCGCTCGTAAATTTTTAAGAGGTCCTCTTTCGGCGTAATGATCTCACCGCCCGTCGGATAATCCGGAGCTGGAATATATTTAGTAAGCTGTTTTAGCGTGAGCTCAGGATTATCAAGCAGCGCACAAGTGCCCTTCACCACCTCATTTAAGTTATGAGGGGGAATATCGGTCGCCATTCCGACCGCAATTCCCGATCCCCCATTGAGGAGAATATTAGGCACTCGCGCCGGCAATAATGAGGGCTCATCAAGAGAACCATCAAAGTTTGGCACCCAATCAACCGTTCCCTCGCCGAGCTCTTTCAAGAGAAGTTCTGCGTACGGAGAGAGCTTTGATTCGGTATACCGCATCGCCGCAAAGGATTTGGGATTATCGAGCGAACCGAAGTTTCCTTGCCCATCGACAAGCGGATAACGATAGGAGAAAGGTTGCGCCATCAAGACCATCGCTTCATAACAGGCACTGTCGCCGTGAGGATGATACTTACCAAGCACATCCCCCACCGTCCGCGCGGACTTTTTATGCTTTGAACTCGCGCTTAAACCGAGCTCACTCATGGCATAAATAATCCGGCGCTGTACCGGTTTTAGACCATCGCCAATATAGGGCAATGCACGGTCTAAAATCACATACATCGAGTAATCGAGATATGCTTCTTCGGCAAATTCTGCCATGGAACGAACTTCATAGTTTTGATTCGCTAAACTTCCCATATTTTCCTAATTAACTACCTATTTTTCTCTACGATAAAAAAAACCCATCATAGTTGATTCGATGGGTTTTGCGCGCTGACTCATAAAAGAGGATTAGAATACAAATTCTTCCTTATCTTCAAAGCCGACTAAGCGCTCTAATTGGGTTTCAAATACCGGTTCTTTACGAATGTCATCGGCATATTTGTAATGTAAGGTGGCACTCATTGCATTCTCTTGACCCACAACCGCAAGCAAACGGCCGCCTTCGCGAAGTAGAGAATACCACTCTTCCGGCACTTCTGAAAGGGAACCGGTGACCAAAATCGCATCAAATTGACCTAAGCCATCTACCGATTTTGAGACATCTAAAATTTTCAGCTCAACATTTTCAACGTCTAACTCTTCAAAGGCTTTTTTCGCAGTGTCGTGCATTTTAAGATCAAGATCGACTGCTACAACATGATCGCCTAACGTTGCGCAACACGCCGTTAAAAAACCGCTTCCTGAACCAATCACTAACACACGATCATGATGATCAATGCGAAGTTCTTGCAGTAAACGACCTTCGATAATCGGTGAGAGCATTTTCACTTTTTCATTCAGAGGAATGCGCATTTCTGAATAGGCAATAGGTAGATACTCATCTGGCACAAATCGGTCACGTGGGATAATTTTAAAAACATCCAACACCCGTTGGTTTAAGACATTCCAAGGTCTTAACAGCTGCTCAATCATGTTCGCTTGAGCTTCATCTGCATCATATTTTCTCTCTACCTGCATAGTACATTCCTCTCGTTATCGTTCTCTTTGATAATGTAAAGCTATCTCCATAGTATACTACCATAATCGCTAAAGATTAAATCATAATAATTATTCGATAAATGCAATAATATGTCTTGAAAGCTTTTCCCAAAGCCACTAAACTTAATTCAGCCCTTTTTATCAACGTATCTGTTTTTGAAGGAAGTATGATGTTTACAAAACGCTCTCTAAATGAGTTTGATCCGGAACTCTATCAATCAGTTATCAACGAAAACCAACGCCAAGAAGACCATGTTGAACTGATTGCCTCAGAAAACTACTGTTCACCCCTCGTAATGGAGCTCCAAGGCTCTCAATTAACCAACAAATATGCCGAAGGCTATCCTGGCAAACGCTACTACGGCGGTTGTGAATTTGTGGATATTGCGGAAAGCCTAGCGATCGAACGCGCGAAAAAACTCTTCGGAGCAGATTATGCAAACGTTCAACCTCACTCAGGTTCTCAAGCAAACGGCGCGGTCTATTTAGCGCTTTTAAACGCAGGAGATACGGTTTTAGGCATGAGCCTTGATCACGGCGGTCACTTAACGCACGGCGCAAAAGTAAACTTCTCAGGCCGTACCTACAATGCAGTGTCATACGGCATTAACGATGAAGGGTTAATCGATTACGACGAGCTTGAAGCCCTCGCGCTTGAGCATAAACCTAAAATGATCGTAGCAGGCTTCTCTGCATACTCTCAAAAACTTGATTTCGCACGCTTCCGCGAGATCGCTGATAAAGTTGGCGCATACCTTTTTGTAGATATGGCACACGTTGCCGGTTTAATCGCCGCAGGCCTCTATCCAAACCCTGTTCCATTTGCAGACGTTGTCACAACCACCACACATAAAACCCTTCGCGGTCCACGTGGCGGTCTGATCCTTGCGAAAGCCAATCCTGAGATTGAGAAAAAACTTAACTCAGCGGTATTCCCTGGCATTCAAGGCGGTCCTTTAATGCATGTGATCTCAGCCAAAGCGGTAGCATTCTTAGAAGCGCTTCAGCCTGAATTTAAAACCTATCAAGAACAAGTGATCAAAAACGCTAAAACGATGGCCACCGTATTCCAATCACGCGGTTATAAAATCGTTTCAAGCGGCACTGAAAATCACCTCATGCTCGTTGATCTCATCGATCGCGGTTTAACCGGTAAAGAAGCGGACGCAGCCCTTGGTCGCGCGCACATTACTGTGAACAAAAACAGCGTACCTAACGATCCACAATCTCCATTTGTAACTTCAGGCATTCGCGTTGGAACGCCGGCTATCACTACTCGTGGATTTAAAGAGCAAGAAACCGAACTCTTAACTAACTGGATCTGTGACGTATTAGACAATGTGAACGACGACGAAGTGATCGAGCACATCGCGAAAAACGTACAAGGCCTTTGCCGTAAATTCCCCGTATACGAGCATTAATTAATAATTAACATTTTTCTTAATACGAAAAGCAAAAACCTCGGTCATAACGATCGAGGTTTTTTAATGTCCGTCATTTTCTGCTGAACTACGTCCGATACGCTTCAATAATATCGGGGATCTGCATTAAGCGCTCCAAGAGTCGGCTAAGCTGATCTAAATGACTAATCTCAAGGGTAAAATCAAGTAACAGACTGTCGTTTTGATCGCTCTTCATTGTCATTCCAGTGATTTTAAGCCCCTCGTTTGACGCAAGCACACTCACCTCTTTTAATACATCTGAAGAAGGCGCTGCGGTCACGTGGAGATTGGCGAGCACGGTTTGCTCACTCTCAAGGCCCCAATCAACATCAATGCGGCGCTCTGGATTTTGCTCAAGCATATTTTGATAGTTCGAACAGTTAATTCGGTGAATGCTCACTCCGCGATTGAGCGTGATATAGCCCCCAATCAAATCCGGCGGTGCAGGACGGCAACAGGTTGCCATATTGATAAGCAAACTCCCGACGCCTCGCACTTGAACGCCCTTTTGGGTATCCATATCTTTCGATTTCGGACGAACAATGGAATCCGGTGTCACTTCCTCTTTTTTCTGCTTATCAAAGGAAGGAAGACGCGTTAAAACTTGATTGAGCGTCACATCGCCTGAACCAATATTGGAATAGAGCTCATTCACTCCACCAAAATGCAGTCGGCTCGCAAGGCGCTGCAATTCTTCAGGCGCGAGATGAATATTGAGTTTCGTGAGCTCTTTTTCAAGCATCTGCTTCCCGGCTTGAAGATTATTCTCTTGATGCTGCGCTTTAAACCACGCGCGCACTTTTGCTCGCGTACGATTGGAAAAGGTATAGCCCAAATAAGGCGACATCCAATCGCGACTTGGCTGAAGCTGTTTCCCCGCTAAAATCTCCACCTTGTCTTGATTATTGAGCACATAGGTGAGCGGCACAATTTTGCCATTGACCTTCGCCCCGCGGCAACGATGCCCAAGATCGGTATGGATTTTATAAGCAAAATCAAGCGGCGTTGACCCGCGCATCAATTCGATCGGTTCACCCGCTGGCGTCATCACATAGACATAATCGTCAAATACACCCTCTTCGAGCTCATCTTCATTAATCTCCTCATGCTCTTCGAGCTCTTTATGGAGAAAATCACGGAACCAATTGAGATGTTTTTGATCAATCGACGCACCACTACCCTCTTTATAGCGCCAATGAGCCGCCACCCCTAATTCAGCATTTTCATGCATTTGATAGGTCCGAATCTGGATCTCAAGGGTTTTATTTTCAGGCCCCAAAACGGCCGTGTGCAGGGATTGGTATCCATTGGGTTTAGGATTGGCGATATAGTCATCAAACTCTTTGGGAATCGGCGTCCATAATTCATGAACAAGCCCCAAAACAGCATAACAGGTAGCCACATCGTCCACCATAATTCTCACCGCACGCACATCAAACAGCTCATCAAAATCGATGTTCTTTTTCGTCATCTTTTTCCAGATGCTGTAGATATGTTTTACCCGCCCGGATACCGAGCCTTCGATGCCATTTTCACCTAGGAGCGATTTAAGCCGTTCGATAATTTTCTCAATATACGCTTCCCGATCTTTCCGCTTACCGTCGAGTTTTGACGCAAGTTGCTTATAGGTATCGGGCTCTAAAAAGCGCAGGCTAAAATCCTCAAGCTCCCATTTTAAGCGAGCAAGCCCAAGACGATTAGCAAGCGGCGCAAAGATCGCCGCGGTATTTTTTGCAATGAGGCGCTGGGTTTCAGGATCAAAATCCCGCGCATTTCGCATTAAGATCACCTGATAGGCGATCATTACCACAATGGCGCGAACATCATCGGCCAGCGCAAGCAACATTTTACGCAATGTCTCTTGAGATTTTGAGCGCTCTTGAAGCGTTGAAAATGAACTCAATTTATTTAACGTAAAGAGATTATCAATAAATTTGCGCAGGTCCTCCGGCTGATCTTCTTGGGGAATCCCTAAAACGAAAAAAATCGCAGAGGCCTGCGGAACCGTGGTGACATGCATTCGATCAAGCAAATACGCCGTCTCCAGCGCGCGCTTATAGAGCGGGTGCTCAGCGTAGGTGATAATCAAATCGTAATGTTCTGGTTTCCACTCTGTTTTCTGCTCTGCCAACCAGCTTTGTAGGTCAGCTAGTGTAATCGTTTTAGACACGGCAAATTCCTAAATATCCTCAAAATAGATC
The DNA here is from genome assembly GCA_012513365.1 of Lysobacteraceae bacterium. GTDB lineage: Bacteria > Pseudomonadota > Gammaproteobacteria > Cardiobacteriales > Wohlfahrtiimonadaceae > CALZBJ01. Next base: position 22,349 of record JAAZCI010000064.1, on the reverse strand, counting down.
TCGTTATTTACGCCATAACGATCCGGCGTAATCGGCTTTACATGGCAGTATAGCAAGGTTCAACGCGCAACTTCACCTAATTTCCTGATTATTTTCAGAAGAACGGCGCTAAATTGATCTATTTCAGATCGCGCTCAATGGAAAGGACTAAAAATCCGCCCATTTCATCTAAAGGATCGCGCTTAAAGCGAATATTAAACTCATAGAGTAACACACCATAAATCCGCTCAGGATCCTTATGGAATTTAGGCGTTGGGTCTTGCGCAACCACCCCTTCAATTAAAGGTTTTAACTGAGGATAGCGCCCCGTCAAAATCGTGAGCGTTTTTTCCGCCTCATCGCTAAAGCGCACGTTAAATCTAGGCGGCGCCTCTTCAGCAAAATCGCTCGTGGCATCTAAAATTGAATCGCTATAGGGAATATAGGGTTTAATGCAGTAGATCGGCGTACCATTGACAAGATCATGGCCTGAAATAATAATCTCCACGCGCTCATAATCAACCCGTTTAATCTTTACCGCTGATAGCCCTAATCCATTCGGGCGAAAGGAGCTGCGCGTTGCAAAGACCCCCATCTTTTTATTCCCGCCAAGCCGCTGTGGGCGCACCATCGCCTGCCCTTCATGCCAACTATTTTGATGAAAACCAAAGGTGAGCCACAGATGGGAATGCGCCTCAATGCCGCGGATAAAATTCTCATGGCGATACGGCTTTTCAAAAATAATGGTCGCTTCCGCCTCCGGCACTAAACTTGGCTGACGAGGAATGCCAAACTTTTCCGGATAACAGCCTTTAATGTGGGCAATGGGATCAATCTCCACCTGATTACTCCTTCTCGCTTTCCGGCTGTTCTACTTCGAACACCTTCAATTCGGGCTCTTCCAATTCAAGCTTTTCCTCTGCCATCTCCGGCGCTTTTGGTGCATTAAGATTCACCGAAAGATATTCAAAGGGATTCCAGCCTTGCACGCCTTTCACCTCTTTTAAGTAATAGCTATAATTGGCCATCGCTGAGAAGAAAAAGGGCACCAAAATCAGGAGCCAATAACCATTAATGCCAAACATGCGTAGCGGCATATCAAAGACTAAAACCGTGATAATCGTCGCAACAAGGAGCGTTAACGCTTTTTTCCACAGCCCCAGCATTAAAAAGTGAATGACTGGCAAGAAAAATGATCCTAAATTAAAGAGAATTAGAAAACGCTCTTTTTCAGGATGCTCCATAATCGCTTGCTTTGCCTCATGTCGCATTGGCCCGCCATGCTGATCAAAAAACTGAAAACGTGTCTGCCAGCGCTCACTTACGTTGTTTGTGGATTTCGTTACTTTCATCGTCTCTCTCCTCTTTTCAATTTGATTCGAATCGATTCGACTCAATTTAATCAACGTTCTATCGCTTCCCATGAGTTTTTAATAGCTCAAGAAATTCCGCTTCTGATTTTACCGGTACGCCCAGTTTCTCCGCTTGCGTGAGTTTACTGCCGGCCTTTTCACCGGCGAGCAGAAAACTCGTATTACTCGACACACTGCCCGTCACTTTTGCGCCCAGCTCAAGAAGTAATTCTTTCGCATCGCTTCGCCCAAATTCTGCAAGCGTTCCGGTAATGACCCAAGTTTCGCCTTCAAGGGGCGCTTCGCTTACTTCACCAGCCTCTTTTTTCTCTTCATATTGAATCGTAACGCCGTAACTTAAGAGGCGCTCAATCATCTCACGATGATCACTAAGGGCAAAAAAGGTGACGATATGTTTTGCCACAATGGGGCCGATATCATCCAAGGTTTGAAGCTCTTCAAGACTTGCCACCATCAGCTCATCAAGGGTTTTGTAATGATCGGATAGCGTTCTTGAGGTCGCCTCCCCAACTTCTCGAATCCCGAGCGCATAGATAAAATTGGCGAACTTAGGCGTTTTACTTTTTTCAATGCTCGCTAAAATATTGCTCGCCGATTTTTCACCCATGCGAGGGAGCTCAAGCAGGCGCTCTTTACTCATCACAAAGAGATCTTCAATACGTTCGATCACTTTTTCTTGGAGGAAAATCTCAAGCCAGCGTTCGCCAAGTCCATCAATGTCCATCGCTTTTCGGGAGACAAAATGTTTTAAACCCTCTAACTTTTGCGCTTCACAGATAAAACCGCCGCTACAGCGCGCAATCGCTTCCCCTTCAATACGCACAATGGGCGAGTGGCAGATCGGGCACTCTGTGGGAAATTCGATCGCTCGAACAGCCTCCGGATTACGATTTTCCACGACCGCACGCACCACTTTCGGAATCACATCGCCAGCGCGATGAACAATCACCTCATCCCCAATCATCACCCCTAAACGCTCAATTTCATCGGCGTTATGAAGCGTTGCATTTGAAACCGTTACCCCGCCTACTTCCACCGGCTCTAATTTTGCCACCGGTGTAATCGCGCCTGTGCGCCCAACTTGAAATTCCACATCGCGCAGAATGGTGCGCTCTTCCATCGCCGGATATTTATGGGCAATGGCAAAGCGCGGTGAGCGGGCAATATAGCCAAGCGTCTCTTGTTGCGATAGTGCATCGACTTTATAGACAACGCCATCGATCTCAAAGGCTAGACCATCACGTTTTTCACCCATATCACGATAATAATCGAGAAGCCCTTTCACGTTATTGACCTTTTTATTTAAGGTACAGACCGGAACGCCCCAAGATTTCACCGCTTCGAGCCACTCTGAATGTGCCTGAATCTCCCGCTGATTGCCCTCATTAACCCCAACGCTATAGCAATAAAAGCTTAAATTACGTTTTGCTGCGATACGCGAGTCGAGCTGTCTTAGGCTTCCGGCGGCGGCATTTCGTGGATTAGCAAAGGGTTTTAACCCTTGTTTTAATTGGCTTTGATTAAGCTTTTCGAGCACCGCTTTACGCATAAAGACCTCGCCCCGCACCTCTAAACGCGCCGGATAATCTCCTTGCAATTGATGAGGTAGGCTCTTAATGGTTTTAATGTTTTCGGTAATGTCTTCGCCGGTAATTCCATCCCCACGGGTTGCGGCAAATTGAAGGCGACCCGCTTCATACATAATGCTCACCGCTAATCCATCGAGCTTTGGCTCAGCGTAATAGGTGATATTTGATGTTCCAAGACGCTCGGCAATGCGCTCATCAAATTTACGCACATCCTCATCATTAAAGGCGTTACTTAACGAGAGCATCGGCTTTTCATGGGTGATCTCATTAAAGCCCTCAAGCACGCGCCCACCGACTTTACGCGAAGGAGAATTCTCTAAAATAAGATCTGGATACGCCGTTTCAAGGGTTTGGAGCTCATGGAAAAGCGCATCAAACTCATGGTCGGGAATTAAACTCTCATCGAGCACATGATAATGATAGTTGAGCTTGTTTAAATACTCGGTCAGCTCCGCAATTTTGCGCGCTGCTTGATCCTGTGATAATTGCATATCCGTCATCTTCTTATCTCGTTTTACTCTCAATCTCTAGGAATAAAAAAAGTGCTTTGTGAGTAAAAGCACTTTCTTTAATGTTTGCTGGAATCGCTCTAATCCGCCGATTAATAGTGGTTGAGTGCGCGATCCCATTCGCGTTTATCCAGTTCTGCGATCTCTTCACGAATGGCCGCTAACCCCTCACGATCGACAGGACGTTGCGTCTCATCATAAAGTGTCCCGCCCAGCGCGTTACCAAAATGAGCCGCCGCACGAATCAGACTATCGATCGTTGAAATTTCAGGATCGGGCCCTGGAATTTGTGAAAAGAGCAAAATGCCCGGCACTTCAAGCTCAAGGTCACGAATAATCTCGCCCCCTTCACGGAAACTGCCTGGCTCTAATAGGTGGGCAACGCTATACATCGGCTCATCGCCATAGAGCGTTGTGGTTAAATAATCGAGATAACCCTCTTCGCCCACAAGAAGCTGCTGCTCGGCACCGACTTCTAAAATCTCGCGGATGGTGTAGGGCTGATCTTCCGGCGCTTTGAGTAAAAAAGCCACCGTACGAACGGCCGCTGGGCGAACGAGCGCTTCTAAATGCTCATCGGGGTGAGTAGTATACTCTTCATCTTTGTTTCGCTTAAAGAGGCTCTTAATTTTAGAAAACATATTCGAAGGCTCCTCTTCGGTAAGGCGTCTTAATGGGGTTGGCGTAGTATCAATGGCATTTCCTGCAGTGGTATCATCGGCCTCATTCTCTTCGGCAAACGGATCGGGCACGGGGCCTGTATACGCGCGCTCTTCATACTCAACGTCTATCTCAGCAGTAGGAGGATGGTCTGATCGATCCACTTTAAGATCCACCTGCGTTTTTTGAACGGTGATCTCTTCAAACATATCTTGCAGATCCGGTTCAACCCGCTCCACAAACTCTTCTTCTTTAAACTTGCGCTCAAGGAAAATCCACAATCCAATGGTTCCTGCCACTAAAAGCAGTGCAAGCACTAAAATAGCCGTTGTCATAATTACTCTGTTACCTTAAAAATATTCAAATCATTATAAACAAACTCTGTGAAAAAATCTTAAGCATTCAACAAGCTCATGATTTTAATTGACTTACATCGTCCGCAACCCGTTTTAGCATCAATTCATCGAGTACCGGATCATAACTATCGAGCCACGCCTCGTGCGCATCGCTCATAACAAAATTCTGAGGATTAAAGATTGCCTCAAATTGAGACGCCGCATCAATGCCCTCTTTATGCTCGACAAATTGCGCCATCAGTCCGCAGACTCTGTGCGCCGCTTGAAAGCCCGTCTCTAAAGATTCCGTCCGTGTAAAAATCTCATCTAAAAAGGTTTGATAACGCTCATGATCGGTAATAAATTGGCTGCGATCGGCAAAGTCCGCCATCGACAATTCCGTTTTCCCCGACGCATGGCGCGCAAATCCCCAACTCCATTTTGAGATAAAGAGGATCTCTTCCAGCGCATCAAGCTCCGATTCTTCGACAATTGTGGCATACATCCGCGCATATTCAAGCACAATCGCGGAAAATATTTCCGTGCCTTTTTGTTCCAAAAGATCAGCTAAACAGCGAAGGGCGAGCACATGATAAGGATCTTGGCGGAGCGCTTCATAAATAAGTTTCGCCCCGAGTGCATGCCGACCTTGATATAAAAAGAGATTAAAGGCGTGTTCTGCAAGTGCATCAGCGCCAAGTTCGCGATAAACAAGCACTTTTCCAGATCCTAAATTGACAATGTCGGTCATCGATTAACGCTCTCCCACGCAAGTTCCGGCAATCCGGTCGTAAAATGTTTGGCTCAAACCGCTCTTATCAAAGCGCGCCATCCCTAAACTCGCTAGAAAAAGGAGCGAGCCGAGCATAGGAATCATGGAATCTAGCAACCCTTGCAACACCATCATCACTACCGCAAGCGTTACCGTGCGTAGCGTAATTTGATAGAGCGTTGGTACCGGCGATGCCACCGAATAGATTCGGATATTTAAAAATTGTTTTCCAAGACTATTATTGCCGCGCATCACCCCTTCTAAAATGATGAAGTAACCGCAATAAACCGCCATCATCAGCGGAATCACCGTGTAATAGATCGCGCCGAGCGCCTCTTGAATCTCCTCATCAGAGGGGCGCGCCTCTTCAAAATAGATATTGGTGATGAGCTGAATGGTCTCTTCGCTCATAAATCCCAGTGGAATAAAGACATAGGAGAGCAAAAACGAGAAGATAATACCCACCATAAACATGTCGATCACATAAGCAAAAAAACGTTTATGCAGTGGTGCGGGGCGGAAAATCATCGCATTGGGATTCTTTTCGATCGCCTCTTTTAACGCATTTAAGGAATCAGCAAGTGCCTCTTCTGCCGATTGAAGATCACGCTTAAAATCAGCAGCTTCAGGGGGAAGATTCTCATCACTCTCTCTATTTTCATTACGTGGGCGTGTCCAGATCGATTCTTCCTCGGGCTCATCTTCCTCGGGTTTTTCATCAGCCGCATCATCCACGGTTTCGTCTGCTGCTTTATCTGTCGCGCCATCGAGTTCGATCACTTCCAATACCAGACCAAAATAGCTTAAAAACTCAACGATCTCCTCTTTTTCCGCCTCGTTTGCCTCTTCACGAAGAGTGATTGCTTCGCCGGTAAACCATTTTTCGATCTCGGCCTCATCGACCTCGTACGCCGCCGCAACACGACGAATCGCTTCCGCTTCTGAAATGCCGTCGGAGAGTTTTCCGCTAAATTGAACCTGATATTTCTTTGACATGTTCCCTCTATTTCGTTGCGGGGTCTTTTTCGCCCCACTTCATCATTAAATTGTGCTCAATATCGAGCTGATCTAAAATTCGTGCCACCATAAAATCGATGATCGCATCCACCGATGTCGGTTTATGATAAAACCCTGGATTGGCCGGCATAATGAGCGCGCCCATTTGGCTTAGTTTTACCATATTTTCCAGATGAATGGTGTGAAATGGCGTCTCGCGCACCACTAAAATTAAGTTGCGCCTTTCTTTTAAAATAACGTCCGCGGCTCGCTCAATGAGATTATTCGATTGCCCTGTTGCGATCGCCGCTAAACTCCCCATACTGCAGGGGCAAACCACCATATGCCGCGGGGTGTTTGAGCCGGAAGCTAAGGGCGATGTCCACTCTTTTTCACCGTAGACATTTAAAAGCTCCCTCGCCTCTTCACCAAGGCCAAACAGCTCTAAAAGACGCGCCTTTTGTAACGCGGTAGTTTTCCCTAATCCAAGATCCATCTCAAGAGCTAATACCACCAGCGCCGCTTGCGAAAAGAGCACGTTCACTGCGAGCCCTTTTTTAAGCAAAACCTCAATGAGGCGTAGTCCATACTGCGCCCCAGATGCGCCGGTTAAGGCGATGGTAATACGATCTTTCATCTTAATCATTAATCTGATGCACCGCTCTCTGATGCTTCCGATTTAAAGAGTGAGAAATCAAGGTCCGACTCTTTAAAGAGATAGCGTTTACCACAAAATTCACAATCGACAAAAAGGGCATCTTCTTGCTCCGCTAGAATCGATTTCACCTCATCTAAATTGAGCTGATAGATCATGCTAAGGGTTCGCTCTTTTGAACAGGTACACTCAAAATGATAGGAATCGGGCTCAAATACGCGAATATCGTCTTCCGAATAGAGACGATATAGAAGCTCTTTCGTTGGAAGCTCTAATAACTCCTCATCTTGCATCGTCGCCGCTAAATGATTCACCCGATTAAAGGCAGCTTCATCAGGCATTTCACCGGGAAGACGTTGTAACAACATCCCCGCCGCCGCTTGATCGCTTGTAGCTAAATAGAGCGTTGTTTCAAGCTGCTCGGAGGTGGCAAAATAGCGCTCAATCGCCTCTTTAATGCTGTTATCAATGAGCGGAATAACCCCTTGATAGGGCTCTTTAAAGGTCGGCGCATCGATCGTAATCACGATATGCCCTTCCCCGCAAAGCTCTTTTAAACCCTCTAGGCCAGCAATGCCCTCTTTATCAAAACGCGCTACCGCTCGCACCCCTTTAAGATGGCTAATTTGCACCACTAACAGATCGAGCGCGCCTTTGGCTTGCACTTGCACGGTGAGCTTTCCTTCAATTTTGATGGTGGCACTTAAAAGCGCCGTCGTTGCCATCAATTCACCAAGCAGTTTTTTCACATTGTCAGGATAGGAACGGCGAAGCAACAATTCTTGCCAGCTATGCTCTAAAATCACGCGCTCACCGCGAATCGGGAGTTCGTCAAAAATAAATCGATCTAAATAATCGGTTTTTGGGCTTGTGCCGTTAATCATCTACAACCTCTACTTCGTCGTCACTCTCAGGAATCGGAGTGACATTGACCATTAAAATACGTTTATCGTCCACATCGGTAACGGTAAATCGATACCCTTTGGAATCTAAATAATCGCCTGCGTGTGGCAGCTCATCGAGCCGATCAATGAGGAGTCCGCCGAGTGAGCTATAATCATCGTCATCATCGACAAGCCCGCGAATCCCAAGGGTTTGCTCTACAATGAGTAAGTCACACCCTGCATCGATATTCCACTCGGTATCGGAGACTTTTTCCACCGATAAGGTTTCATCTTCATCAGGGAATTCCCCTGCGATCGCTTCAAAGACATCAAGAAGAGTAATTACCCCTTGAATCCCACCAAAATCGTCGGTCACAATCACCATATGCACTTTTGATTCGCGGAAAATATCCATCATCTTAATCACACTCGTTGAGCGGTGAGAAAAGAGCGCTGGGCGCACCGAATGCTCAAGATCGATATACCCTTTTTCCAAGAGATCAGTAGCGATATCTTTCGCGCGCGCGACCCCTTTCACATCATCGAGCGTTCCATCACAGATCGGAAATTGATTATGGGGATTGGCATCGAGGCTTTCAAGAATCTGCTCTTTTGAATCATTTATATTGATCCAAGAGATCTCATTTCGTGGCGTCATAATGGAACGAATTGTCCGATCACTTAGCGTTAAAACGCCACTCACCATGTTGCGTTCCTCTTCACCAAAAAGCTCGATCGGATCGTGCTCCTCGGGGTGCTCTTCCTCTTCATCATGCTCATGATCGTCGTAGAGTTTCGTCCCTAAAAGACGCAAAATCATGTCAGCAGTACGTTCACGGCGCGACATCTGATTTTGGAGAATCTCTTGGCGACGATGAATCCATTGGTTCATAATCTCAATAAAAACCGAGAATCCGATCGCAGCGTAGATATATCCTTTCGGCACTTCAAAGCCAAATCCTTCCACCACAAGGCTAAGCCCGATCATGAGAAGGAAACTTAAACAGAGCACCACAACGGTCGGATGACGATTAACAAATTCCGTCAGCGCACGCGCTGCAAAGAGCATCATCGACATCGAGATCGTCACCGCTAAGATCATCACCCAGAGGTGTTTGGCGATACTGGTTGCCGTGATCACCGCATCAAAAGAGAAGACCGCGTCTAAAATAACGATCTGCAACACGACCGGCCAGAACTTAGCGTAATTCTTCGATTTTCCTTCTAAATGAGTGCTACCCTCGATTCGTTCATGGAGTTCGCGCGTGGCTTTCTGGATTAAGAAAAAGCCCCCGAACACCAAGATCAAATCCCGTAACGAAAACGGATGATGAAAGATCGGATCGATAAAAACAGGATCGGTGAGCGTAATGAGCCAGCTCATCATCGCGAGCAACCCAATCCGCATTAAAAGTGCTAAAGATAGCCCCGCAAACCGCGCATGACTGCGTTGGTGAGGCGGGAGTTTATTTGATAAAATGGCGATAAATATGAGATTATCTATGCCCAAAACCACTTCTAATAGAAGTAAAATAACTAGGGAAACCCATACCGACGGCGAAAACAGGCCAATCGAGGGATCCATCAACCATTCCATAGCGCTCCTTTTGATAGCTCTTGGTCGAACACAACATCAAATGTAAACAAATTTCCCCCTATTTTATTCTGATAGTCGATAAATTACCAATAAATGACACAAACGATGACAATCAATCCTGAACACACCCCGATGATGCAGCAATATTGGAGCATCAAACAGCGTTATCCTTCGATGATTCTCTTCTACCGAATGGGTGATTTTTACGAGCTTTTCTACGATGATGCCAAAAAAGGGGCGCGCCTCCTTGATATCACGCTCACAAAGCGCGGAAAGTCCGCTGGCGAACCGGTGCCGATGGCAGGAATTCCCTACCATGCGGCCGAAGGGTATTTAGCGAAACTGGTTAAAATGGGGGAATCGGTTGCGATCTGTGAACAGGTGGGCGAGGTCTCCAATAAGGGCCCTGTTGAGCGGGATGTGGTGCGCATTATTACTCCGGGAACGCTCACCGATGATTATCTCCTCGATTCACGCTCTGAGAGCATTACCGCCGCCATTTTTAAAGCGCCTTTAGAGGATGGTAACGCACCCTCAAATAACCCGAAAGAGGGAAAATGGGCGCTCGCGTGGCTCAATCTTTCAAGCGCAGCGTTTTCGCTTATGCCACTTCTCTCGTTTGATGAACTTCTCTCGGAACTTCTTCGCATTAAACCCTCGGAGATCATCTATCCTGAAGAGGAGGTAATTCATCCGGCGATTCGCAATATGTCAACGATTACCGCTTTTCCTGAGTGGCATTTTGATATCAAGCGTAATTACGATCTGCTGTGCGATCATTTCCGCGTTCAGAGCCTGCAAGGGTTTTCACTTCACCCGGGCGATAAAATGTTAAGCGTTGCCGGCGCGCTCTTAACCTACGTTAAAGAGACCCAAAAAGATACACTGAGCTACATCGATACGCTTACCCTAGAATCATTGAATGATGCGGTGATTTTAGATGTGACAACGCGCCGAAATTTAGAGATTGAAAAGACCCTCACCGGCGAGAAAAAGCATAGCGTTCGCGATCTTCTCGATCATACCATCACGCCGATGGGGTCACGGCTGCTGTCGCGCTGGCTCAATCGCCCGCTTCGCGATCATCGTCTCTTAAATGAGCGCCTTGATCTTGTGGAAGCCTTTCAAGGGGATCAAACCTCGATTAAATCGCTGTTAAAACCGATTGGTGATCTTGAGCGATTAGTGACCCGCGTTGTGCTGAAAAGTGCCCGCCCTCGCGATCTCACCCAAATTCGCACCACCTTACAACAGATCCCGGATTTAAAAACGCTTCTATCTCAAAATGAAGCACTCGTTAAGATTGATCCGCTCTGGCTCTCCTTTTTGGAAGAACTTCCCGAGCTTCGCACCCTGCTTGAAACGGCGATTATTGAAGAGCCCCCGGTACTGATCCGAGATGGCGGCGTGCTCGCACTTGGTTATTCCGACGCGCTCGATGAGCTGATTACCATGAGCACCAAAGGCGATCAATTCTTGCTCGATCTTGAAGTCCGCGAACGGGAGCGCCTCAATATCCCCACCCTTAAAGTCGGTTACAATCGCGTCCACGGCTATTATGTGGAGATTTCGAAACAATATTCGGACAAGATGCCCCCAGAATATGTGCGCCGTCAAACGCTAAAAGATGTGGAGCGTTACATCTATCCCGAGCTCAAAGAGTTTGAAAATAAGATTTTAAGCGCGAAAGAACGTGCTCTTGCCCTTGAAAAAGAGCTTTGGGATGAACTCATTGAAAAAATCATTCCCTATCAAGCCCAACTGCGCCTCTTAAGTGATGCCCTGGCAACGCTCGATCTTTACATCAATCTTGCGGAAATCACTACGCGCCTTCGCTGGAATCGCCCGGTGTTTAAGGAATCGATCGGGATCAATATTAAAGCCGGCCGCCACCCCATTGTGGAAAGCTCGCTTAAAACGCCCTTTATTCCCAACGATCTTACTTTAGAACCCAGCACGAATCTCCTCGTTATCACCGGGCCGAACATGGGCGGGAAGTCCACCTATATGCGCCAAACCGCTCTCATTGTATTGCTCGCGCATATCGGCTCGTTTGTGCCGGCGGAAATCGCTGAGATTGGCCCGATCGACCGTATCTTTACCCGTATCGGCGCGCAAGATGATCTAAGCTCGGGGCAATCAACCTTTATGGTGGAGATGACCGAAACCGCCACAATTCTCAATTACGCCACAAAAGAGAGCCTGGTGTTGATGGATGAAGTCGGTCGCGGAACATCAACCCTCGATGGGCTCTCCCTTGCGTGGAGTGCTGCGGTCTATCTCTCTCAAAAGGCGCGAGCGATGACGATCTTTGCCACACACTATTTTGAGATGACCGAGCTTGAAACGCTCTACCCTGAGATTAAAAATGTGCATCTTGATGCCGTTGAACACAAAGATGAGATTATCTTTATGCATCAAGTCCGCCCGGGGGCTGCGTCAAAAAGTTATGGCCTCCAAGTTGCGGCGCTCGCCGGTGTCCCCAAAGGGGTGATCGAGATGGCGAAAACGAAACTCTCCGAGCTTGAAAAGAGTTTTGAGCATCTTTCGGTACTGCCAGAATCTACGCAAACAAGCTCTCACCAAAAAACACCCGATATTCAAACGTTTCATGAGCCGGCGGAACAATTATCGCTTTTTTCAAATGATCCCTCAGAAATTGAAGAAGCCATTAAAGAGTTAGATATCAATCAATTAACTCCCATCGAAGCGCTCAATTTAATTGCGACGTGGAAAGAAAAGATATAAAAGTCTGGATCCGCTAAAATAGTGGTTGCAGGGCATTCTAAAAACGCCTAGAATGCCCTTCTCTTTTTATCCCATTGGATTAATTTTACGCACTAATCGCCCGATTAGTTTTTAAATTCCCAAAAGCGAGTTCCTAACGACTACTCAATTTTAAATCACATTATTTGCATGCAATAGGAGGTCTCTATGCACCCTAGCCAATTACATAAACATGAACCTTGGCGTGACCCCAATTCGGTTCCCCACGTGGAACTTATCGATGTTGTAAAGGTTTTTGACGACCATATTGCGGTGAATAATATCTCGCTAGACATTTATAAAGGTGAATTTTTCTCTCTGCTTGGCCCATCGGGATGCGGTAAAACAACGCTTCTGCGGATGCTTGCCGGCTTTGAAACGCCGACCTCAGGGAAAATTCTTCTCGAAGGGGAAGATATGTCCAAAATCCCGCCCTACGAGCGCCCGGTCAATATGATGTTCCAGAGCTATGCGCTTTTTCCGCATATGACCGTTGAGGACAATATCGCCTTTGGTCTAAAACAGGATAAAATTGCGAAAGCTGAGATTCGTAAACGCGTCGATCAGATGCTTGAACTGGTGCAAATGGGTAAATACGCCAAACGTAAACCTCATCAACTTTCAGGCGGTCAGCGCCAGCGGGTTGCTCTTGCGCGCAGTATCGTGAAAAAGCCGAAACTGCTCCTTCTTGATGAACCCTTAGGCGCGCTCGATAAACGTCTCCGTGAGCAGACGCAATTTGAGCTAATGAACATTCAAGAAGAGCTTGGCATCACCTTTGTGATCGTTACTCACGACCAAGAGGAAGCAATGACCGTTTCGAGCCGAATTGCCGTGATGGATACCGGTGAACTTGTCCAAGTGGCAACGCCGACCGAGATTTATGAGTATCCCAACTCGCGCTATGTAGCCGAATTTGTTGGGGACGTGAATATCTTTGAAGGGGTTATCTCCGATATCTCACCAAAACAAACCACGATCGAAAGCTATGAAACCGAAACGCCGCTTGTCTGTAATCAAGGGGTCGGTGCGGTAGTTGGCGCGCAAGCGTGGGTAGCGGTTCGTCCTGAAAAGCTCGATATTTCGCTCACCCCGCCAGAGGATATAACCATCAACTGCGTTGAGGGGGAAGTGTGGGATATTGGCTATCTTGGCGATATGTCGATCTATCACGTGAAACTCGATAACGGCAAGATGGTGACCGCATCACAGGTCAATCATAAACGCTTAACCGAACATAAGATCAACTACGAAGATCGCGTCTATATTAGCTTCGATAAAGATTCTGGCATCGCTCTAATCTCATAATTTCAAGGGGAAGAGAATGGCACACCACAAACACGAGATCGGCTTCTTAACGGGAGCCGCTGCGGAGTTGATCTCCCGCCTTAATTTTACGCATCGCAAATGTTTACGCTTCTGGCCCTATCGCTTTATTGTGAGCCTTTTTAGTAGCCGTAAACTGGTGATTGGGGTTCCTTTTATTTGGTTAACCCTCTTCTTTTTAATTCCATTTTTAATCATTTTACGCATCAGTTTTACCGAAGCGGAGATCGCATCTCCCCCCTTTACCAATCTGTTGGAATGGGTGGAAACGGGGATTTTACAGATCACGGTGAACTTCCAAAACTATATGGATATTTGGGAGGATTCGATCTATGTGAACGCCTATTTAAACAGTGTGAAAGTGGCTTTTTTTGCCACCTTTTTTACGCTCTTAATTGGCTATCCGATCGCCCTAGCAATGGCGCGCGCGCCTAAACAGTGGCACCTATTTTTAGTGATGCTCATTATCCTACCCTTTTGGACCTCATTTTTAATCCGAATTTATGCGTGGGTCACGATTCTATCGCCCTCTGGCATCTTAAATAATGTGATTAATGCGGTCGGCGGATTTTTAGGCCTGATCGATCCGGCGCACCCTGTGGATCTTGGCATTTTGCACACCGATCTTGCGGTCTATATCGGTATTATTTATGGCTATCTGCCCTTTATGATTTTACCGCTCTACGCAACGCTCAATAAGATTGATGAAACGCTCATTGAAGCGGCGCAAGATTTAGGGTGTCCGCCAATTAAAACGTTTTGGACGATGACCTTTAGACTCTCGCTTCCAGGGGTTTTAGCCGGGTCGTTCTTAGTCTTTATTCCCGCGCTTGGTGAGTTTGTCATCCCCGATCTGTTAGGCGGATCGAATGTCACCATGATTGGTAAAGTGCTCTACGATACCTATCTTAAAGGCATGGATTTACCACTTGTATCGGCGATTTCAGTGATTTTATTGTTGCTGGTGATTATCCCGATCTATATCTTTAACCGTGTTCAAGAGAAGCAATTTACCTAAGGAGCCATCATGACGAAAAAAATGACTGTAATGAATTGGATCGCCTTAATCGGGGGCCTTCTCTTTCTCTATATTCCCATCTTTTTGGTGATCGTGTATAGTTTCAACGAATCGAAACTGGTCACCGTATGGGGCGGATTTTCCACCAAATGGTATCCCGATCTCTTTAAACAGGCGGGCATTTGGGAGGCGGCGAAAACGAGTCTACTATTGGGCTTTTTCAGTTCCACCTTTGCGGTAATCTTAGGGACCATGGCGGCATTTGCACTGGTTAAATTCCGCCGATTCCGCGGGAAAACCCTCTTTTCAGGAATTGCCTATGCGCCGATGGTCATGCCGGAAATTATTATGGGGAGCTCACTGGGACTCACCTTTGTGGCCCTCAATATTAATACCGGTTTTTTAACCATGATGATCGCACACATCACCTTTACCATGTGTTATGTGATTGTCGTCGTGCAATCGCGCTTAACCGGATTTGATCGCCACATTGAAGAGGCGGCGATGGATCTTGGCGCCGATGGGGTGCGCACCTTTTTCTACATTACGTTGCCGATGATTCTACCGGGCGTATTAGCGGCGTGGCTGCTCTCCTTTACGCTCTCGCTCGATGATCTGATTATCGCCACCTTCACCACCGGCCCTGGCGCGACAACGCTACCGATCTGGATCTATTCGAAAGCACGTTTAGGGGTAAGCCCCAACATTAACGCCCTTTCAACCATTATGATCGGCATTATTGCCACAGGCGTTTTCTTGGTGACTATGATCAATCACCGCATTGAGAAGAATCGCTATCTCGATCGCCGTAATGCCGAGAAAGAGTAATCCACAAAAACCCTAAAATACCAAAGCCACGTTGACCGATGATACAGGTCCGTGGCTTTTTTGTATGCGTTTCTGATGATACTTCGCTGATGACCATTAGCTAATGAGGCATCTGAGATTCCTCTCTCGCTTATGACTTATGCGGATAATAGAGCTTTTGCAACCAAACCCGAGATTGAAGCGGCCGACCTTGCAACAGTGGCTCATAGAGATAGCGCATCATCGTTTTATACGCTCGTGCCTCTTCCGTATTGAGATTAAAATTGGGCAGATCGGCTTCAATTTTTTGAATAAAGCCACCGGGAAGTGGCAACGCATCATGGCGAGGATATCGGCTAATGCCCTCATCACGGCGTAAAAAATAGGTGCGATGGGATTCAATCATCTGATCCTCATGATCAGAACTCAGATCCGGAAAAATCCCAAGATGCATCAATAATAATCGCTCAAAAAAACGCAACGCCGGCTCAATCCGATAGTTGGAATCAAGCGCTTTAAGCGCGAGCTCGTACGCCGCATATAAGCCCTCATCTTCCTGATATTCAGGGAAGAGACGAAGCAGCAATTCATTGAGATAATAGCCCGACCAGATCAATTTCCCGCCAAGACGAATGCTCTCTTCAAGATCAATCGCATCGGCAAAAAAGAAGGTACGCCCCGGTTTTAACGTCCACTCTGAACGCGAAAAGAGCTCTAAGTTCGCACTGTAGCGCTTTTGAGCTCTTCCCTGTTGTAAAAATAGTTTCACCCGCCCGAGCTTTTCCGTTAGAAGATCAATCATAAAGCCGCGTTCTTTATAGGGCTGTTTACGAATGATATACCCGGGGGTGATAATGATCGAATCGACCATATTTATCCGATCTTAATCCGCCGCTGACCCGCCGGAGGTAAAGCTTGTGAGAAGCTGATTTACCAGACGCTCCATCACAAATGCCCCTTGCGAATGACGAATGCGATCGCCATCTTGCAGATCATCATACGATCCACCGGGATCAAGGGCCACGTATTGCTCGCCTACAAGCCCTGCAGTATAAATTACCGCGCTGGTATCATTGGGGATTTTATATTGTGCATCGATATCGAGCAGCACTTTCGCCTCAAAAATCTCCGTATCGAGCGCAATGCTTTTCACCTTGCCAACCCGAACGCCTGAGATCATCACCGGCGCATTAATTTTGAGCGATCCCACATTATCGAAACTCACCGAGACGGTGTATTTTTTATTAAATCGGCTACCGGTATCGCTCGCATTAAGGCCAAGCCATGCAAACGACAAAATGCCGGCAAGCACAAATAGACCGACCACAAAATCTAACCAACGTGGATTTTTCATAAACTTATTATCCCTTCATATCGTCTGTGAGAATCACACAATAGTTTACTATGATTTCTCAAAAAAGTCCTACTTCGCCAAAAGTTTGCGAATCGGCGCAAAGTCACGGCGGTGATACTCCGTTACCCCATATTTTTCTAAGGCTTCCATATGCGCTTTCGTGCCGTAACCCTTATGTTTTGCAAAGCCATATTCGGGCAAAATCTTATCAAGCGTAATCATCGCTAAATCACGCTCGGTTTTCGCTAAAATACTCGCAGCACTAATCTCCGCATGGAGCGAATCCCCTTTCACCACGCATTCCGTTGGTAGAGGAATCTTAGGATTTTGATTGCCATCGACGAGCACTTTATCGGGCTGAATGGCAAGTCCTTCCACCGCACGGCGCATCGCAAGCAGCGTGGCTTGTAAAATATTGAGCGTTTCAATCTCTTCTAGCGAACTACTAGCAATGGAATAAGCGAGCGCTTTTTCCATAATCTCTTCACGAAGGGCAAACCGCTTCTTCTCAGTAAGTTTTTTAGAATCCATCAATCCTTCAATGGGATTATCGGGATCTAAGATCACCGCCGCCGCATAGACATCGCCGCATAACGGCCCACGCCCTGCTTCATCAACGCCGGCAATGCGCCAATCGGCGAACATTTCTGTATCAAACAGTGGGATTTCTAAATTCACTCAATAAGCTCCTTCACCGCTTGCGCAGCTTTTTGATCTGAGTTAAGACGAAGCGTAGTATGAAGCGCGTAAAACGTCTCAATTAGCGCGCTATTTTGCGAAGGGTCGAGCGCTTTTTCGGTAAGCTCAACAATCTTTTCAACCGTCACCGCCTCTTGGAAAAGCTCCGGCACAATCTCTCGGCCAGCTAAAATATTGGGCAGTGAAAAGAGGCGAATATTGACGATTTTAGGCGCAAGCCACGCAGTAAACCCACTAAATTTATAGGCCACTACCATCGGTTTTTTAAGCAGCATCGCTTCAAGCGAAGCCGTTCCTGACGCAAGTAACACCGCATCGGTGGCTTCCATCGCTTCCCTTGACTCTCGATGACGCACCGATACCTTTAATTGCGTACTCGTTGGCAGACTCGATAACGCATCTTCAATCGCCGCATAGATAGGTTCATTCGCCGCCGGAATCACAAAATGAAGCTCGGAATGTTTCTCAGCTAACGCTCCAATGCTTTCAATAAAGGTTGGTAAAAGTCGAGTAATTTCACCCATTCGACTTCCCGGCAACACCGCTAAATAGGGCTTATCCGTTTTAAGATTTAATGCTTTTTTTGCCGCCGTAGGATCAGGATCAAGAGGAATTTCATCACCTAACCGATGACCCACGCAGATCGCATCTACGCGGTATTTTTGATAGAGATCCACTTCAAAAGGAAAGAGGCAGAGCACTCGATCAATATATTTTTTAATCGTTTTGGCACGCCCTTCACGCCACACCCAAATTGAAGGGGAGACATATTGCACCGTTTTCGTAATGCGCTCTTTTGTTAGCGTTTTTGACACCCTAAGATTAAAATCTGGTGCATCGATCCCGATAAAAACTGCAGGTTTACGCTCTTTCGCTTCCGCAATGAGGCGTTTTTTAATGTTAAGGAGCTTCGGGAGATGCTTAATCACTTCCACTAAGCCCATAATGGAGAGCGATTCAATGGGCTCGATCGTTTGCAAACCCTCATCGATCATGAGTGGCCCGCCGATCCCAAAAAAGCTCGCATTGGGATAATCCGCTTTGAGCGCTTTAATTAATCCTGCACCTAAAAGATCGCCGGATAACTCTCCGGCGACCAACATAAAAACAGGCGGTGATGCCACCGAAGTGGCAATGGATTTAGCGGACGATTCCACGATCACTCTCTGCACGTAAAAACTCAATGAAATGATCTAAATGGGGATGCTCTTTGGCAATCGCTTCGATCTCAACAATGGCATCGTCCAAACTTAAATCTTTACGATAAAGGGCGCGATAGGCATTTTTCGTCGCACGAATCGCAGCACTTGAAAAACCGCGACGACGCATTCCTTCGGCGTTAATGCCTGCAGGCGCTGCGCGATATCCAGCCGCTGTAATTAAAGGCGGTACATCTCGATGAATTCCTGATGAGAAGCCAGTAATCGCCCCTTGACCCACGCGACAACGCTGATACACCATGGTATATCCGCCTAAAATCACATCGTCTTCAATTACCGCGTGACCGGCAAGCGAAGCACCATTTGCGAAAATAGTGCGTGATCCAACGATGCAGTCGTGGGCAATGTGGCAAGTTGCCATGATCCAGTTATCATCGCCAAGTTTAGTATACCCTTGGTCTTGAACCGTTCCTCGGCTAATGCTCACATATTCACGAATCGTGTTGCGATCGCCAATCTCTAAGAAGACCTGATCGCCCTCTTTATATTTTTTATCCTGTGGCACATCACCAATGGAAGAGAATTGGAAAAAGACATTGTCTTCCCCAATTGTCGTCGGTCCTTGGATTACAACGTGGGCTTTGAGCTCGGTACGCGCGCCAATTTTCACATTTGGCCCAACAATGCAGTAAGGCCCAACAATGACGCTCTCGTGGAGTTCAGCCGTTTCGTCGATAATCGCGGTGGGATGAATGTTTCCTTGTGTCATATTAATCAAACGCCTCACGTCGTGTACACATGATTTCTGCCTGGCAAACCACTTGTCCATCGACATACGCTTTGCCTTCAAAGGCCCAAATTCCGCGTTTTGCTTTGATAAATTTAACGCGAAGATCTAATTGATCGCCCGGCTCAACAGGACGGCGGAAGCGCGCCTTATCAATGCCGACGAAATAGTAGATGGTGTCATCGGTCGCATCCGGATCTTCCATCGATTTAAAACCTAAAATGCCCGTTGCTTGCGCAAGTGCTTCTAGGATTAACACGCCTGGCATAATCGGTTTAACTGGGAAGTGCCCTTGGAAAAATGGCTCGTTATACGTTACATTTTTAATTGCGTGTAACTCACCCATCGGTTCATAATCGATCACGCGGTCGATCATTAAAAACGGATAACGATGAGGAAGAAACTTCATGATTTCGTTAATATCAATCACTTTATTGTCGTTTGTAGCCATTTATTTACTTCTCTTTCTCTTTCAATTGTTTTTCTAATTCTTTCACTCGATCAAATAGGTCTCCAAGACGCTTAATGCGCGCCGAGTTCACCAGCCAATCGCGCGTTTCCATAATCGGCGCAGGCGATGAGTAGGAGTGCCCTTTTTTGAGCGAATGCGATACTTTTGTTCCACCGGTGACAATCACGCCATCTTCAATATTGATATGACCATTAATGCCTACACCACCGGCGATAATTGCGTTATTACCAATCGTTGTTGATCCTGCAATACCGGTATAACCCGCCACAACGGTATGCTCGCCGATCACGCAGTTATGTCCAATCTGAACATGGTTATCGAGTTTTGAACCTTTACCAATGACGGTGTCTTCAATCGCGCCGCGGTCAACGGAGGTGCCTGATCCGATATCGACATCATCATGAAGTACCACGCGCCCAATTTGAGCCACTTTGATATAACCTTTACGAGTGTGTGCAAAGCCAAAACCTTCTGCGCCGATTACCGCATGAGGGTGAAGTACCACACGATCCCCTAACACACAGCCGTAACGAACGACCGCATGGGAAAATAGATAACAATCCTTTCCGATGGTGACATCTTGCTCAACCACGCAATGAGAATCGATATAGGTGCCTGCGCCGATAGTCGTATTTGCCCCGATCACCGCATACGCGCCAATCACCGCCGTAGGATCGACCTTCGCCGTTTCATGGATCACCGCCGTTCCGTGGGTCTCTTTAAAAGATTGATAATCATGATCGAAAAGCTCGGCAATATGAGCCCACGCTTCGTGCGTTTCATCGCACACAATGGCGCTTCCAGATACCGCGTCGGCATTGCGTTCATTGACTAAAATAGCGCTTGCATCACTCTCTTCTAAAAACTTGCGATAGCGCGGATTATTTAAAAAGGAGATGGTGCCTTTTTTGCCGTGTTGAAGGGTCGAAAGACCGTTAATTTCGATGTCAGCCTCCCCTACTAATGTCGCGTCTAAACCGGAATCAATAAGGTGCTGGAAAATTTCACTTAGTTTCATTCGTTTCTTCTTTGTTGATCAATTCTTCCAAGATTTGCCCGGTAATATTGAGCTCCTCTTTTGAATAGATTAAGCCATACTCAATGATCAAATCGTAGTTATTACGATTGGCATAATCGAGAATGGCGTTGTTAATGGTTTTCTGAATTTTGTAGAGCTCTTCATTTTTACGAAGGTTCGCTTCCTGACGGAAATCTTCACTCATCCGCTCAAGCTCACGCTGGAGATTGGTGATGGAGCGCTCAAGATTGCGCTGTTCATTCTCTTCGCGGTCAAAGCGGAGTTCTTCCCGCAAACGCAGTAATTCACTCTCTTTTTTGCGGAGCGATTCATAGAGCGGGAAGAGCTCTTTATCTAAAATATCGTTGACGTTTTTAATCTGTGCGTAACGCTCAAGCAGGAGATGTGTATCCACAACACCGACTTTGACAATGCCATTTTGTTCCGATCCTAGCGGATCTTTTGTAGCACTATTTCGCTTCGGAAGTGTTTTCGTCGGCTCAGGTTTTTCCGCCTTATCGCTTTTCTGAGCATTATCCGCATCATTTAAAGAGGGTACCGCCTCACCTTGATCACTCATCACCGCCTCTTCCGCGAGCGCATGGCTCCCGAGAAATAGGCTAAATAGCAATGTGATCGTGACAACTGTCAATCGATGCAAACGGTTCATACCCTCTCCTTGTGCCAAATGATAAACGCCTTGATTAGAATGGGAATCCAATGGTGAATTGGAAGCGCTGTTTCTTGTCACGCTCTTTATCGTTTAGCGGCGTTGAGTAAGCAAAGTTAAGTGGCCCTAATGGCGATAACCATGAAAGGCTCAACCCTGCGGAATAGCGAAGATCGCCAAGATCATAATCGCCCGGTTTATTAAAGACCTGTCCCGCGTCAATAAAAGCACTCCAGCGAAGATTGTTATTATCTTCTAGACCGGGCACTTTCATCACTAACTCAGCGGTTCCATTGATGCGCATTGCACCCCCGCGCGAGTCATTATTTGAAAAGCGAGGACCAAGCGAGCTGCTTCTAAATCCACGTACCGAGCCAATCCCCCCGGCGTAGAAGTTTTCATAAAATGGAAGGCCATCGGTTCCACCATATCCATAACCGGCAGCAACGTCGGCGCTTAGCGCTAATACGAAGTTATCGTCATCGGTAAATGGGGTGAAATAGCTCTTATGGCTATACATTAATTTGTAAAATTTATCTTTCGATCCGGGAAGCGTTCCGTTGATGCCCGCATAGTTGTAAGTCCCTGAGGTTGCAAAGACGGTACGGTCACGGGTGTCACGGTCGATTCCAAAGCGGAAACGATAGAGATTACGGCGATCTTTATAACGTGGCGTGCCATCGATACAGGTGCCGTTTGAGGCGTGTTCACATTTCGTGCCGCTTAACATCTCGGTAATTTCCCACGGCGATTCAGGCGTTGTGCTTAAGCTTAAACGCTCATAACCAATCCCTCCGCTAAGGGAAGTGTATTCCGTTAATGGATAACCGAGTTTGAGCATCGCACTATATCCGTCGGCGATATAGTTACCGGTATCGTCCCAGTCATGCTTACGTTTACTGTATTGAAGCTCGATCCCAACG
>JAAZCI010000063.1 GCA_012513365.1 Lysobacteraceae bacterium | reverse complement strand
GAAAATTCTACTTATAGTCGGTATTATTTTTAGGGGGGATTACACAGTGACGTTCGGCAAGTCTAAAATAATAATCGGCTTGCTGATGTTGGGGTTATCGAGCAAGATACGATCTTGAATTTTACGCGATCGCCATATTTGATAATCAAGACCCTTTGATGGGTCATTTAGCGCAATGCCTCCGAGTTCATAATCAATTACGCCACTCGTGGGTTTACCACGACCACCTTCAAAGTTAGCTACAACTGATACAGTAGACTTTTCATTATCTGGCATCATTTATCATGCTCTCTCTACCGCAACAGCAACAGTTATCGACCATTCAAATTCATTTGTTTTTGTAATTGGAGGATCAAATGTGAATTTCGTGCCTGCAGGGATTAAAAAATCACTCAACGATCCGCTTTGATTAGATGCTACAGTTACACTAGAAAATGTTTGATTTCGACGGTCAATATCTTCCGTCCAAGTAAAGTATGCAACGTTATTCTCTACCTTTTGGGCATTAAAAATACTGCCATACCATTCCTGAGGCTGAAACCCATTCGTTCTCGGATAAAGACCTGCGCTTCCCCAACCTGTATGGCTAGTTGAAGTTGATGGAACGATGCCACACTTAATAACCACATTCTTCCCATCGTCGTCATACTCTAATTGAACATATGAAGTATCGACCTCTACATAACGACGCACCTCATACACTACTGTGAGAAACTCGTCTTCTAAAACAGTTATAGTTGTAGGTAATCCTTTTTTATCTAGAATCAATGAACGTGACCATAGAGGATTCCCTGCAGTATTACTACCAACCCCAATTTCTGCAATATTGCCTTTAGCAGCTCCTTTATCGAACTGCACCTTAAAGCGATTATAACCATAGGCTTTACCCGTATCTGAATCTTCAGCGGTAACATAGCCACGAGTCAGCTCACTTTTTCTACTCGTATGGGCAAATTTTGCATCTAATTGAACTTGATTTTCATTAGGAGTAGACGAGCCACTACCCACGTGTATATAACTTAATGGATAGTTCTTATTTAACATGGCATTAATTCCTGCATTGAGGATAATATTTTTATGCCAACCACAATCTATTTCACCACGTTCTCCACCGCTAATTTGTAAGTAATAGCGCCCAGAATATGCAACCTTAATATTCATTTTTATACCTTCACTTTCTTTTTGTTAATTGTCACGATGCTTGCTAGAGTTCTTATTTCTTCATCCGGAATCACATAATTGAGATAGCCTGCTGCTCTTCTTTTTTCTATTGAAACGACTGATAATTTTGAAACAATCTGTTCCGGCTTCATTTCATACTCTGAATAATGAACCACCCGTTTTTTATTAATCTCGAATATAGAGAGCACTGGCTTCAGATAATCCTCAACAGGAGCGAGATATTCTGAATATTGAACAATGCGTTTTTTATCTATATTTAATATTTTAATTTTTGGAGATAGAGATTCATTAATTGAAGGTGGCCATTTTTGATAAACATTCTGAATTTGATTAACTGTATGCATCGCATCATGCTCATAAATCTGATACGGCCGGCTTGTGATGATCTCCCCATATTTCCGCACCACTTCGAATGTGTATTGAGGCACAGCTCCGCCGAGCTCGGTTAGATCCTCCTTATTGACGACGATATAGGCCGTACCTCTAAACGCCGGGACATTGCCCACGCCCTTAAAGGATTCAATGGAGGGATCGGGCATCTGATCCCAACCACCGGTATAGAGTTTTGCGATCTTGAGAAAAGCAGCGTTATTATTTTGTCCCCACGAACTTCCCTTCCGTGCATCATAGACAAGTTTGTTATTGCGCCAGATTCTGCGAAACCCAGTAATGGGACCTTCACACACCCGGATCGCATAGTAGCGATAGACATG
>JAAZCI010000062.1 GCA_012513365.1 Lysobacteraceae bacterium | reverse complement strand
AGCCGGTGCCGGATCGGGAAAAACCCGGGTATTAGTCTCCCGCATTGCGTGGTTATTAAATACAGAACAGTGTCGCGCCCATTCGATTTTAGCGGTGACCTTTACCAATAAAGCCGCCTTTGAGATGAAAGTTCGGCTTCAAGATTTGATTCAAACCTCGCTTAAAGGCCTCTGGATGGGGACGTTTCACTCGCTGTGTCACAGATTATTGCGCATGCATTGGCAAGAAGCGAAACTCCCGCAAAATTTCCAGATTTTAGACAGTGATGATCAAACGCGTCTTTGTCGCCGGATTATTCGTGAAGCGGGCGTTGATGAAAAAACGATTCAACCGCGTGAGCTTGCTAATTATATCTCAGGCCATAAAGAAGAGGGGCGACGGGCTCATCATTTGGAATTTTATGATCAGCACGAAGCGCAACTGATCGAGCTCTATAAACTCTATCAAACGGCGTGTGAAACCGCGGGATTGGTGGATTTTTCGGAGATTTTATTGCGTTCGCTTGAATTGTTGCGCGATAACAGCGCTATTTTAGAACATTATCAAGAGCGCTTTCAATTTATCTTAGTGGATGAGTTTCAGGATACCAACAGCGTGCAATATGCGTGGTTAAAACTGCTTGCGCGTAAGCATGAGCGTCTTTTTGTTGTTGGCGATGACGATCAATCTATCTACGGTTGGCGCGGGGCAAAGATTGAAAATATCCTCAATTTTGATCGGGATTTTCCTGAAACGACAACAGTGCGTTTAGAGCAAAATTATCGCTCAACGCAAGCGATTTTAAGTGCTGCGAATGCGGTCATAGCCAAAAATAGTGAACGCCTACCGAAGAAACTCTGGACCGATAATGAATCAGACCAATTACTCGTCGGTTACCGCGCGACAGATGGGTATGATGAGGCGCGTTTTGTGGTGGAAACCATTCAAGATCTGCTCACAAAAGAAGAGGGCGTACGTAAATCCGATATTGCAATCTTATATCGCTCAAATGCGCAATCGCGTCTCTTTGAAGAATTTTTAATGCGTAAACAGATTCCATATCGCGTGTATGGTGGTTTGCGCTTCTTTGATCGTGCGGAGATTAAAGATATTTTGTCCTATTTTCGTCTTATCGTAAATCCCAAAGATGATGTCTCTATCGAGCGCGCCATGACGACGCCGCCCAAAGGCATCGGGCAAGCAACGATTAATCGCATTCGGGAGTTTGCGACAACGCACGGGGCATCGCTGTGGGATTCGGCGAATATGATGCTCGAAAGCCAAGCACTCCCAACGCGCACGCACAATGTGCTCTTAAGTTTTGTAACGCAAATTAATGAGATGAAGGCGCTGACGGAAAACGATCTCGCACTGCCAGATCTTTTTAGTGAAATTATTGAGCGTAGCCAGCTAAAACCTCACTATAAAAAAGAGCCCTTAGGACGCGGGGAAGATCGCATCGATAACTTAAACGAGTTGATTACTGCGGCGGAATATTTCACCAATGGCGAAAAGGTGGAGCTTGCCTTTATTGAAGAGGAGATCGATCCATTATCGCTCCCGCTTTATGAACAGCTCGAAGCATTTTTAGGGCAAACCTCGCTCAATTCGTCGGAAAATCAAGCGGAGATTGATGAGGATTCGGTGCAATTGATGACGCTTCACGCCTCAAAGGGACTCGAGTTTCCTTATGTCTTTATGGTTGGGCGCGAAGATGGACTATTCCCAAGTGATAATTCACTTTCAGAGGGCCGTATTGAAGAGGAGCGCCGTCTTGCCTATGTGGGGATTACCCGCGCTGAGAAAAAACTTTTCTTAACTTCAGCAGAGAGCCGAATGATCTACGGGAAAACGCTCTATCTCCCTGTTTCTCGCTTTGTACGTGATATTCCGCTGGAGCTTGTTGAGCTTGAAGGACCGGGCATTCGCGTAACGCCAACGACGGTTAATTCAAATAGTAATCACGCCTTTAATACGCCTAGAACCGATGGGATTGAAGGATTTAATCTCGGGGATTTAGTGGAGCATCCTAAATTTGGCGAAGGGGTGATTCAAAACTTTGAAGGATCAGGGCCGAGCACGCGCGTTGTTATTAACTTCTCAAATGGCGGGCGGAAAGTCTTGGTCTTAAGTTTTGCTAAACTCACCAAGCTCGATTGATATGAATAAATACTGGATAAAACAGGCAATATTAAAATAAACACTAAAACGTGAAGGCGTAAATTTAGGAAAATCAAGGATGATCGAACGGCACGGCGGGACGCTGATTAATTGGGATAAGGCGCGTAAATTTGGATTTATTCAATCGGGAAAGCGCGAGGTATTTGCACATATTAGTGACTTTCCTCCCGGTGCAAAACCGAAAGTTGGGGATTCACTCACGTTTACCCAAATTATGACGGAAAAGGGATTTCGCGCCACGGAGATTCATGGAAGTCGTGTTAAAAAACGCCCCGTTCATTCGATTTAGAAAAATCTCTATTTTACGATTACGTTTGTTAGCGTTATGGTGGGGATTTTTATCCTCTTTCGCGATCATGAGCTCCTCGATAGCGACAGGCTTCAAGCGTATATGGCGTATCACTCTTTTTTATCGATTTCCTCAATCTATCTGGTGATGATTCCGATTACCTATATTGTGACGAGCCTGATTACGCTAAAACTGTATCGAAGTGATAAGAATTCAGCGCTTTTAGATGAATGGCGCATTCCCGAGAGTACGCTCCATCTCTTTGAACTGTTCGGCGGCTGGATCGGCGGGTTTTTTGCTCAAAAAATCTGGCGACATAAAAGCTCAAAAGGCAGCTATCAATTTGTTTTTTGGACGATCGTCACGCTGCATTTATTGGTATGGATTGACCTGATCTTTTTTAACTTCCAAGGATTACAGATGATTTACCAGGAAGTAGCAGGGTATCTGTTATAACTTCAAAAGTAAGTTCATTTATTTCTTATAAAAAGATAACAGATGACATGTTGATAATGAAAAATATCGTATAATATTGATGTTATTGATATAAGTGATAGAATCTTCTAACAAAATGATAGAAATAGGTTGGAAGGATTGCTATGGAAAAACAGGGTCGGATCATCTCATTTATATTCTCAACATTCTTTGTTGGTCTAATTATTTTTGAGATATTGCAACTCTGGATCTCGCCCCGATTAGATCAAGGAGAGGCGATCTATACGCTTGCAACGCTTATGGCGATCGAGTTTTTTCTTGTTCATTCAGGCGTTTTTATGGCCGTGATTCCATCAGCTCTCGTTAAGTTTCTCTTTATCCCAATTTATGGGCTCTTTGTCTTTATTTTTAGCATCAGTGTTCCGGGCAATAGCATCTTTTATCTCTATCTTTGTATCGTTTTTCAAAGGATGATTGAACCCATTTTAGATCGCAGCATTGAGATGCGGAATGTACAAATTTTCGCTGCGTCATTAAATGCGTCCCTCTATTTCTTTCTTGCCGTTATCATTGCCTTTAGCTATGAAAAAATTCCTGTTTTGGGTTTAACGCCTACTTTTTTAGATGAATCGAACTACCTCGCTTTAGCCGCAAAAACGGGGGGAATCTTCCTCGATACCCCTAATGTAGCCCTCGCTTTTGGTCTCTTTTTCTATTTAGGGCAAATTGGTATTAGCTATTTTATTAGTTTTAAAGTGGATGCTCAAAAATTGGATTATGCCTAGATAAATATATGACTGATTAGGCAATATTATTTGATATAGCGCTATGAGTTTCTTGCGGAAAGAAGATTATTTTAAAAACAGGCTAGTCAGAAAGGATAAGGAATAAAAAAGTATGAAAACAGATTTAGTAAAAAAATTATCTTATCTATTATTTTTAGTCATCATGATGATCGGTATGGCTAAGGCAACAGAACAGAACACTCCACAAGTGAAGTACCAATTACGTTTTAAGGCAAACTATATCTCTTGCATTGTCCGCATTAATGGCGTTTTTGTATATAGTACTTATGATAGTGTTGGTAAAGGTAAGAACCCTATACAGATTAGCTTTGGGCAAGATATCACACAGTATGTAGATCAAGGCGAAAATGAATTATCTATAGAAGCTACTAATATTGCGGAATACATTCCATCTCATAGAATAGAGCAGAGTTATTGTGAGGTTGATATTCTTGCCACTGTAAAAAACCCCACTACAGGGGATATAGAGCGTAAAACCGTGAGTAATGTTCGTTATTCATATGAAAAGAATCCCAAATGGTTAAAACGCAATTTTCCTTATTTACTTTCTGTTGATGAGTCGAATATAAATTTAGATGAGCGCTTATCATCGAATAAAGTAGGGCTAAAACAGTTACCGCATGTTTATGATGCAGACAAAAAACCTGTACAAGAAACCTTGGCATCGCGATCATTTATCGTGAATCATCACCAACCGTTTAGTTGGGTCAATGATTCGACGCCTTTTGAAAATACGCCTGAAAATAAAAAAAGGCTATGGGATAAATATCAAGAGATCTTAAAGGCCGTTGCGGATAAGGATAAAAAAGCGGTACGTCAATTAGTTGAGCCCGGGGTTTCCGATATGGCGCGGCATTATGGGGATAGCAATGCGGAAGGTCAGTTTGAATTTTCCTTTGCCGATACGTTCCATCACTATTTTAATTTAAACCCCGATGTTTATAAGGCGAATCCATTAACGATCGATGATTATGATTTAGAGATTTATGCCGGGGGTAAGTTGTTCAGATTAAACCGAAAAGGATACACATTGGTTTCACCATTACGCTGGGAAAATAGTGTGAGAGGGACGACGAGGATTTATAATCCGATCTTCACCTTTATTAATGGCAAGATTGTGATGGCTTGGTTTTAGATACATGATTAAAGTCCCATAAAAAATGCCCGTTGAATTATTCAGGCGGGCATTTTTATTAATGATGGTTTTTAGATCAGCTTATTTTAAGCTGCCGACCATCTCTTCTGGTTTAACCCACTCATCAAATTGGGCTTCCGTTAAGTAGCCTAATTCAAGGGCAGACTCTTTGAGAGTTGTGCCTTTTGCATGGGCATTTTTCGCAATTTTTGCCGCTTTATCGTAACCGATATGGGTGTTAAGCGCGGTAACGAGCATGAGTGAATTATTCACGAGCTCTTTAATGCGGTCACGGTTTGGCTCGATGCCTACGGCGCAGTGATCGTTAAATCCTTGCATTCCGTCGCCTAAAAGACGCACCGATTGTAGGAAATTATTGATGATCATTGGGCGGAAAACGTTGAGTTCAAAGTTACCGGATGCACCGCCGATATTGATTGCCACATCGTTCCCCATTACTTGGGCTGCGAGCATTGTCATCGCTTCTGATTGGGTCGGATTAACCTTACCTGGCATGATCGAGCTGCCTGGTTCATTTTCAGGAATTGATAATTCGCCAATACCTGAACGCGGGCCTGATGCTAACCAGCGAACGTCGTTAGCAATTTTCATTAATGATGCTGCTAGGCCTTTTAATGAACCGTGTGCATGAACAATTGCATCAGTGGTGGCGAGCGCTTCAAATTTATTGGGTGCTGAGGTGAACGGAATGCCGGTAAATTCAGCAATCTCTTTGGCAACGCGCTCAGCGTATTCAGGATGGGTGTTAAGTCCTGTTCCAACCGCTGTTCCGCCGAGAGCTAATTCCGCTAAATGGGGAAGGGCATTTTCAATATGCACTAAGTTGTGCGCTAGCATCGCTGCCCAACCTGAAATCTCTTGGCCAAGCGTTAATGGCGTTGCGTCTTGAAGATGCGTACGGCCAATTTTAACGATATCTTTAAACTCATCTGATTTTTTAGCAAACGTTGTTTGAAGATTTTTAAGTTCTGGAATGAGATTGTTTTTAATGCTTGAAACCGCTGCAATGTGCATTGCTGTAGGGAATGAATCGTTTGAGCTTTGCGCTTTATTCACATCATCATTTGGGTGCACTAAACGCTCTTCACCACGCACGCCGCCAAGAATTTCACTTGCGCGGTTTGCAAGAACTTCGTTCATATTCATGTTCGTTTGCGTACCTGAACCGGTCTGCCACACAGAAAGTGGAAATTCCGTATCATGTTTGCCCGCTAACACTTCATCGGCCGCCTGCATAATCGCTTCCGCTTTTTTAGCATCAAGATGACCTAAGTCCATATTCACTTTTGCCGCAGAACGTTTCACGATAGCTAAGCCGTAAATAAGGGCTTTGGGCATTTTTTCAGTAGAAATTTTGAAGTTTTGCAATGAACGTTGCGTTTGGGCGCCCCAGAGTTTATCGCTCGGAACTTTCATATCACCCATGGTGTCTTTTTCTATACGAAATGTGTCTGACATCGCTTTAATTCTCCTCTTATGAAAGTCATTAAATTATTTCGTCACAACTCTTATATCATGCCATATTTTACCAGCTTACACAGCTCAATTTTTGCTGAAATTGACCGATACAATCATCTTTATCGATGGGACTACACAAATATTCGTTTTCTGCTATGATTCAAGGTGAGAAGTAAATATTAGTAAATGTATTTAACCTTGTGTTTAATCGATCAAAAGAGGATTGTCCATGTACAATAGAATTTTATTAACAATCGATGGTTCAGAAAATGCGATTCGCGCAGCGAAAGAAGCAGTTAAAATCGCAACATTATGTCAACACGTGCATGTGGAGGTCGTATACGTTATCGCTCCACCTAAAACGCATCGTGAACTGCTTTTAACGCCTACGGATAAAGATAAAGAAAAAATCCGTTCAGAGCGCATTGCGCCCGTCGAAGAGCTTCTTAAAGAAGCTGAGATCGATTACTCTGTGATCATCTTCCATGGTGATCCTGCACAGACCATTATCGACTACGAAGATGAGAGCCAATTTGATCTTTTAGTGATCGGTAGCCGTGGCCTTAACGTGGTTCAAAAACTGATGATGGGTAGCGTAAGTAGCAAGGTTATTCAGAAAGTCGGTTGCCCTGTATTAATGGTTAAATAATGTCATTAATATTGAATAATATTCAATAACAGACAACAAAATCGGTCGTTAATCTCGATTTAATATCGATAAATTAGCGACTGATTAAAAATAGATAAAAAGGGTTAAGCTGTGTAAAAATCATGCGTTGCCTGATATCAATCCTCAATATCGAGTATGATGTTGAGGATTTTTTATTTCCTTTGCTATAGTGAAGCTCTTATTTTGTGATAGGATTAAAAGATAATAAAAAGTTGCATGCCTATCCAAAATACCCCGAGGCTCTGCGACATAACAACAAAAAAACGGAGGATTATTGCAATATGAATGCATTGGACATCACGGATTGGCGCATCTTATATCAACTTCATAATGAAGGACGTTTGAGTAATCAAGATCTCGCACAACGCGTGGAACTTTCACCTTCGGCTTGTTTGCGTCGTGTGAAGGCACTTGAACAAGCGGGCTTTATTGAACGATATCGTGCGGAACTCAATCTAAAAAAATTGGGCTACACCTTTGAGGCAATGGTGCACGTCACAATCGATCAAAAGCAAGGGCAAAGCCATGAGCGTTTTATGGAAGCGATCGACGCGATTCCCGAGGTGACGTATGCCTATATGGTCACCGGCGCGTGTAACTATATCCTAAAAATTTGTGCGCGGGATTTAACGGCGTTTTCAGAGCTTGTGATTGATCGATTAAATCGAATTCCAGAAGTGCGCGAGCTCTGCTCTTATATTGTCTTAAAAGAGGTGAAACAGGCGCCGACGCAAATTTTCACCGCAAATGTCGAGGCGTTAGGGCAAGATCCGGTATAATCGAATCTTTACACTATTTAACGAATAGTTAACAGACAATTCGATTTAAAAGGAGATGCCATGCCCCGAGCAATTCAAGGTGACATTTTAACTGCGTGGGTGAATGAAGATATCACTCATCTTGATTTAACCACTCATCTTTTAGAGATTGGCGATCAGCCGGCGCGTGCGGCGTTTTATGCCCGTGATGCTGGCATTGCGTGTGGCACGGAAGAGGCGGTCAATATTTGTGAAAAAGAGGGCGTACAGGTGATCTCTTTTTTACATTCTGGCGATCCAATAGAAGCGCATACGCCATTTTTTGTGATGGAAGGGCGGTTTGACGCGCTCAATGCGATTGTGAAGGTGCTGCAAAATATCTTTGAATATGCCGGTGGAATTGCCTCAAGAACCGATCAAATGGTGCGCCGTGCAAAAGCGGTGAGTCCTAAAATAAATGTGCTCACAACGCGAAAAGTCTTTCCGGGTACGAAAGCGCTTTCAATTAAGGCGATTTTATCCGGTGGTGCATACCCGCATCGATTAGGATTATCGGAAACAATTCTCCTTTTTAAACAACATATCGATTTTATCGGCGGGTTTGAGGGGCTTAAAACGGCGATTCCTAAAATTCATGAGAAAGATTGCGAAAAGCCAATTTTAGTGGAAGTGATTAATGAAGCCGATGCGTTGAGCGTCGCGGAGCTCCCCATTTATGGGATTCAGTACGATAAGCTCCCACCTGAAGTATTAGCGGCGATTATCGAAAAGGTGCGGGTAATTAATCCCAAACTTGTACATTTAGCAGCGGGCGGGATCAATCTTAATAATGTTGAAACCTATGCCAATACAGGGGCAGATGGGCTGGTGACCACCTCGCTCTATTTCGGAAAACCTCTTGATGTGGGTGTTAAATTCACGCCTGTCACTGCGTAATCTAAAATTTAAACTTTATTTTAACCGGTTAAAACGGTAGCATAGGCGCAAAATTAATTGCGATATGTGATACAAAAATAAGGAATGTAGACCAACATGGATACCATGCAACGGAATATTCCTCTGTTATTGATGCGTGCGCGGGAAGTGATGATGCAAAATTTCCGCCCCATTTTAAATAAGAGGAATTTAACAGAACAGCAGTGGCGTATTTTACGTGCGCTCTATGAAGCAAAAGAGTTAGAGCCCCGTGAATTATGCGAGATTTGCTGTATTTTAAGTCCTAGCATGGCGGGGATTTTAAAGCGTATGGAAGATCTCAATCTGATTATTAAAGTCCCCTCTAAATTTGATCGCCGCCGTGTTGAAGTGCTTCTTGCGCCCGGTGTTGAAACGCTCGTTGAGGAAGTGCTAGAAGAGAACATTAAAGCCTATGATGAGTTTGCGGCGAAAGTTGGCGATGAGGTGCTCTATCAATTAGAAGATGTGCTCGATCAATTGCTCGTTAAAGCCTCGGAAGATTTAAGTGATGACGCACTATTAGAGGCGCCACAAAAAGTGAATGGAAAATCACGTAAAAAGGCGGAATCAACAGGTCTTTAAGGGTTTTTAAAAATCGAAATTTAAACGCTTAAATCGCGATTCAAGTAGGTCTCATTTAGAGGCCTATTTTTTTGTCTTTAGTTTTTGATCTAGATCGGCAAAATAGATTTGACATTCGCTTTTAACTATTAGTATTATCGTAGTTAATACTAATATGTTAGTAATTTAACAACCAGACAATAAAACAATAATAAATGGGAGGAGTAATGTCACAACTCGATTTGACTGATAAAACCGTTTTTGGTGTCGCATTAAACTTCAAATCGCTGATGGAATCGCATCAAGCGGCGTTTAATGAAAAACCCTATGTTGCGCCACCGAAAAAGCCAGTACTCTTTATTAAAACGCCCAACACCTATAATTTAACCAATGTTGTGCCTGCGGGAAATCTCGAAAAAGTACAAACCGGAGCAAATATCGCCATTGTAATGGGGAAAGATGCTACGCGCGTGACGAAAGAAAATGCCCTTGAGTACGTAAAAGGGATCACGGTAGCCAACGATTACTCGCTGCCGATTGAGAGTTATTATCGCCCAGCGGTTGTTGCAAAATGTCGCGATGGCTTTTTTACGATTAATGAAACCATTACGCCGTTAAGCGAGATTGCTGATTTAAATAATCTCACCTTAACCCTGAGCGTTAATGGCGATGAAAAACAGCGTGAAACGAGTGAAAATTGGGTGCGCGACCTTCCAGAATTATTAGAAACGATTACCGAATTTATGACGCTTCATGAAGGCGATGTACTTCTAACCGGTACGCCGGCGAATAATATCTATGTATCGGCAGGAGACAAGGTCACTGCGAGCATTGAAGGGATTTCTACATTAACCGATACCATCAGCGGGGAGGACGCGTAATGTCAGCACTTAAAAAAGCACGAATTCAATATCAAAACGAAATTTATAACGTGACCGTTAACGATGATCTCTCGGTGAATCTCCCAAATGGTGAGGTGAAATCAGAGGCGGAAGTTACGTGGTTACCGCCAGCGAACGGCATTATGATTGCGCTTGGTCTTAACTACGCCGATCACGCTACCGAGCTTGCCTTTGAACCTCCGAAAGAGCCACTTATTTTCGTTAAATCTCCTGGAACGTATGTGGGTCACAATAGCCATAGCTGGCGCCCAGATAATGTGGATTATATGCATTATGAGTGTGAGCTTGCGGTGGTGATTGGCAAAACCGCAAAAAATGTAAAACGCGAGGATGCATGGGAGCATGTTGAGGGTTTCACGCTCTGTAATGATTATGCGATTCGTGATTATCTAGAAAACTATTATCGCCCCAATCTGCGCGTTAAAAATCGTGATGGAATGACGCCCGTTGGCCCCTATATTCTCGATAAATCGGCAGTTAAAGATCCGATGAATCTGGGTTTAAAAACGTGGGTTAATGGCGAGCTTCGCCAAGAGGGAAATACGAAAGATATGATCTTTGACGTTCCTTTTTTAATCGAATATTTAAGTGAGTTTATGACACTCAATCCGGGTGATATGATCGCAACCGGTTGCCCGAAAGGCACCTCCGATGTAAAAGCCGGCGATACCGTTGTGATTGAAGTGGAAGGCGTTGGCCGATTAGTCAATCATGTTTTAACGGAAGCTGAGTTTTATCAGCGTCAAAACGCGTAATCGATAATCAGCCAATTAAAAGAGCCGAGCGCGGGCAAATCCGCGCCGACATAAGAAGAATAAAAATAGAGTCCTAGAGTGCTAGGCGAGGAGAAAGAGATGATTAAGCATTGGATTGATGGTAAAGAAGTTGCCAGCGACGAAACCTTTGAAAATATTAACCCAGCTACTATGGAAAAGATCTGTGATGTGGCAAGTGGTGGGCAAAAAGAGATCGATATGGCGGTTGCGGCAGCGAAAAAAGCCTTTCCAAAATGGTCAAAAACACCGGCAAAAGAGCGTGCAAAAATTATGCGCCGTTTTGGTGAATTGATCGATCAAAATGTTGAGAAAATTGCACAACTTGAAACCCTTGATACTGGGCTTCCGATTCATCAAACGCAAAATGTATTAATTCCGCGTGCATCGCATAACTTCAACTTCTTTGCTGAGGTGTGTACGCGCGTTAATGGGCATACCTATCCCGTTGATGATCAGATGCTTAACTACACACTCTATCAGCCCGTCGGTGTGTGCGCGCTCGTATCACCATGGAACGTGCCATTTATGACCGCAACCTGGAAAACAGCGCCCTGTTTAGCGCTTGGAAATACGGCGGTATTGAAAATGTCTGAGTTATCGCCCTTGACCGCCAATGAGCTTGGCCGAATTGCGCTTGAAGCGGGCGTTCCTGAAGGGGTATTAAACGTTGTTCAAGGCTACGGTAGCACCGCGGGAGCTTCGTTAGTTCAGCATCCTGATGTGCGTGCTGTATCGTTTACGGGCGGTACAAAAACCGGCCAAGCGATTATGGCCAATGCGGGAATTAAAAAATATTCCATGGAGCTTGGTGGTAAATCACCGGTGTTAATCTTTGATGATGCCGATTGGCAGCGTGCGTTAGATGCGGCGCTCTTTACCATTTTTTCACTTAATGGTGAGCGTTGTACCGCAGGGTCTCGTATCTTTATTCAAGAGAGCATTTATGATGAATTTGTCGCTGAATTTGCGGCACGTGCGAAACGCATTAAAGTGGGCGATCCACAAAGTTTTGACACGCAAGTTGGTGCGATGATCACTCAAGATCATTACAACAAAGTCACCGGTTACATCAAAATTGGTATGGAAGAGGGCGCGACCCTTTTAGCAGGCGGTCTTGAGCGTCCTGCGGGATTACCTGATCACTTAAAAGCGGGTAACTTCATTCAGCCAACGGTCTTTGCCGATGTTGATAACAATATGCGCATAGCGCAAGAGGAGATCTTTGGGCCGGTGGTCTGTCTCCTTAAATTTAAAGATGAAGCAGAAGCGGTGCGCTTAGCAAATGATGTTGAATATGGCCTGTCGTCGTATCTCTGGACATCGGATTTAACGCGTGCACATCGTGTTGCCGCCCAAATTGAAGCCGGGATGGTCTTCATTAACTCTCAAAACGTGCGCGACTTACGCCAGCCGTTTGGTGGAGTAAAACACTCAGGGACGGGTCGAGAAGGAGGCGATTACAGTTTAGAAGTCTTCACGGAAGTGAAAAACGTCTGTATCTCGCTTGGCAATCACCACATTCCAAAATGGGGTGTTTAAATCACCAAGGCGCCTCGCATAACAATAAATATAACAACGAATTAGTTGAGGAATATTAGGAGTATAGTCATGGGTAAAATCGCATTAGCAGCAAAAATCACACACGTTCCGTCGATGTATCTGTCGGAGTTACCAGGAAAGCATCATGGATGCCGTCAAAACGCGATCGATGGTCATATTGAAATTGGTCGCCGTTGTCGCGAACTGGGCGTGGATACGATTATCGTATTTGATACGCACTGGCTCGTAAATAGTGGATATCACATCAACTGTAACGCTCATTTTGAAGGGGTTTATACCAGTAATGAGTTACCTCACTTCATTAAAGATATGAGCTATAAATATGATGGGAATCCCGAGCTCGGTCACCTGATCGCAGAAAAAGCACGTGGCAAAGGCGTTCGCGCAATGGCACATGAGGTTCAAAGCCTTGAGCTTGAGTATGGAACGCTCGTCCCGATGCGGTATATGAATGAAGATCAGCATTTTAAAGTGCTCTCGATCTCAGCATTTTGTACCTCTCACGATCTGCAAGATAGCCGTAAACTTGGTGAAGCGTTGGTGGAAGCGATCAAAGAATATGATGGAACGGTTGCGGTATTAGCAAGCGGATCACTTTCTCATCGCTTTATTTGGGACCAACAAGCAGAAGCGGGAATGAATAGTTACACTCGTGAGTTTGACAGACAAGTGGACATTCGCGTGGTGGATATGTGGACTGAAGGGCTTTGGGGAGAGTTTTGCGCGATGCTCCCTGAATATGCCAACTATTGCTTCGGCGAAGGGTTGATGCACGATACGGCAATGTTGCTTGGCGTTCTCGGTTGGGACGAATATAAGGGCAAAGCTGAAATTATCACCGAACTCTTTGCAAGCTCTGGTACAGGGCAAATCAATGCGGTTCTCCCCCTTGATTAATCTTAATCCTTAATCAATTAAACGATTCAAAAAGGAGAGTATCATGCCTCATTTTATTGTTGAATATTCAGCAAATTTAGAGAATGAGCTCGATTTTGATCAGTTTTTCACCCTTGTACA
The DNA here is from genome assembly GCA_012513365.1 of Lysobacteraceae bacterium. Classification (GTDB taxonomy): domain Bacteria; phylum Pseudomonadota; class Gammaproteobacteria; order Cardiobacteriales; family Wohlfahrtiimonadaceae; genus CALZBJ01. The sequence goes on along the minus strand of JAAZCI010000062.1, from coordinate 21,768 downwards.
TGAAAACTTGGGCGGCAGTGGCGTATTCCCTTTAGGGGGGATACGCAGTCGCGCAATCCGTATGGATCATTATCGAATTGCAGATGGAGCGCACGATTATGCGTTTATCCATATTCTTTTAAAAGTGGGATCCGGGCGGGATTTGGAGGTGCGTAAAAAAGTCTGTGACGATCTTTTTAACGTTATCGAATCCTACCTTGCGCCCATTCAAGACAAGCGCTTATTAGCGATCACATTTGAGATGCAGGAGATCGATCCTGTATTGACCTATAAGAAAAATAATATTCATGCATTTTTACAAAAAGAGGCCGAAAAGTCATAGCGCTATTGCCATGAACCTTTGTCCATCTTTGTACGCCCATCTCTGTATGTTTGTGTAAAAGTGCATTTAAGTAAACAGTAAGACAAGTAAGACAGATTATAAAAATAAATGGCGCATATCATGCTAAGTGATACTCAATCATAGACATGCGCTAGAGAACTAAAAGGAAGAGCTATGTTAACACCAGAAACGATCGAACACCTTGCGCGTTCGCTCAATCAGGCGGAAAAAAGCGGAGAACAGCTACGCCAATTTTCCCTTCAGCACCCTGATATTACGATTGACGATGCTTACAAAATTCAAAAGGCGTGGGTTGCGCAAAAAATTGCCGAAGGGCGCATTTTAAAAGGGCATAAAATTGGTCTCACGTCGCGGGCGATGCAGCTCTCATCGAACATTGATGAGCCCGATTATGGCGCGTTATTAGACGATATGTTTTTTGAAGAGGGCACGACGATTCCAACGGATCGTTTTATTGTACCGCGCGTTGAGGTGGAGCTCGCCTTTATCTTGGGTAAACCGCTACGTGGCCCAAATTGCACGATTTTCGATGTGCTCGACGCTACCGATTGGGTGATTCCTGCGTTAGAAATTATTGATGCGCGGATTGAACAGGTCGATTCTGAAACCAAGGTGACGCGTAAAGTTTTCGATACGATTTCTGATAATGCGGCCAATGCCGGCGTTGTGATGGGCGGGCGGGCGATTCGTCCAACGGAGCTTGATCTTCGCCGAGTCAGTGCGATTTTATATCGTAATGGCGTGATTGAGGAATCGGGCGTCTCTGCAGCGGTATTAAATCATCCAGCAAAAGGGGTGGCGTGGCTTGCTAATAAACTCCATCCTTATGGGGTTGAGCTTGAAGCAGGACAGGTTATTTTAGGCGGTTCATTTACTCGTCCCGTGCCAGCGCGCAAAGGCGATACATTTCATGTAGATTATGATGAACTTGGCGCAGTAACCTGCTATTTTGGATAAACGATCAGATAGTTCCGTTATTTGATCGAAACATTCTAAAATTGAAGGAATAGATAGATGAAATTTAGGAAAAATGCGTTTAAAGCCGCATTAAAATCAGGAGAGCCTCAAATTGGGCTGTGGGTGGGTCTTGCGAATGGGTATACCGCTGAGATGGTTGCATCGATTGGGTATGACTGGCTTCTCCTTGATGGTGAACACGCACCGAATAATGTATCAACCCTGTTAAGGCAGCTGCAAGCGATCGCGCCGTATGAGAGCGAAGGGATTTCTCATCCGGTAATTCGTCCCTTAGAGGGCTCGCCTGCAGTGATCAAACAGCTTCTCGATCTAGGCGCGAGAACGCTCTTAATCCCGATGGTCGAGACAAAAGAACAGGCTGAAACCTACGTTAAATCGATGTGGTATCCCCCAAAAGGGATTCGTGGGGTGGGAAGTGCACTCGCGCGGGCATCACGTTGGAATCAGGTCGATGACTATCTCAATCAAGCCGATGATGAGATGTGTTTACTGCTTCAAATTGAGACACTTGAAGGCGTTAAAAATCTGGATGCTATCGCTTCGCTTGAGGGGGTTGATGGGATCTTTATTGGGCCTGCGGATCTGAGCGCCTCGATGGGGCATCGCGGTAATCCATCGCATCCTGAGGTGCAAGCGGCGATTAAAGAAGCGCTTAAAATCATTAAATCTCACGGGAAAGCCGCGGGGATTTTATATGCAAATGAAGAGGGCGCTAAACGCTTTATTGAGATGGGCTTTAATTTCGTTGCAGTGGGCGTTGATACCTCAATTTTAGTGAAATCATGCCAGGCACTGCTTGATAAATTTAAAGCGCCAAATGGGGCAAAAAAAGAGGATAGCAACTCGGTGTATTAGCGGGTTGACGTTATAGTCGCAAAGAAATTAGCATTATAGTTAACCTTTAAAAGCCCTGTCTAATGGTGAAAACGCTCACATTCACAGGGCTTTTTATTGGAAAGAATCCGGCCTTATGGCCGTAAATTCAACAATAATGACAAAATGAATCATAACCAATGAAGGGGAGTAACATGTTAAAGGACTCAAATTTATTACGCACACAAAGTTACGTCGATGGAAAATGGATCGATGCAATTAGTGGCGAAACCGTTGCAGTGATTAATCCGGCAAATGGTGAGCATATTGCCGATGTCCCGCAGATGAGCCGTTTAGATGCAGAAAACGCGGTGGAAGCGGCAACCGATGCGCTTAAATCATGGCGGAGCGTGCCGGCGAAAACCCGCAGTCAGTTATTGCGTCGTTGGTTTGATCTGATGATGGAGCATCAAGAGGATTTAGCCAAAATTCTTACCTTAGAGCAAGGAAAACCGCTGTCAGAAGCCCGTGGCGAAATTGCCTACGGTGCCTCCTATATTGAGTGGTATGCTGAAGAAGCAAAACGAATTTATGGCGATATTATTCCAGGGCCGAGCAGTGATAAACGCATTTTAGTGACGAAAGAGCCGATTGGCGTTTGCGCGGCGATCACTCCATGGAATTTCCCCAATGCGATGATTACCCGTAAGATTGCACCGGCAATAGCGGCGGGTTGTACCATTGTGGTGCGTCCGGCATCTCAAACACCGCTTTCAGCCTTTGCGATTGCAGAACTAGCGGATCGAGCTGGGATTCCAAAGGGCGTGCTCAATATTATTACCGGGGATGCCGTTGAGATTGGAAAAGTGCTCACCGAAGATGAGCGCGTACGTAAGTTTAGTTTTACGGGATCGACAGGCGTTGGGCGAAAATTGATGGAGCAGTGCGCGTCAACCATTAAAAAAGTGACGATGGAACTCGGTGGAAATGCGCCCTTTATTGTCTTTGATGATGCGGATCTCGATACCGTGATTGATGGGGCGCTCACTAGTAAATTCCGTAATTCTGGGCAAACGTGTGTCTGCGCGAATCGTTTTTATGTGCAATCGGGCATTTATGATCGATTTGTTGAGCGTTTTTCAGAGGCCGTAAATGGGCTTAAACTCGGTGATGGCTTAACCGAAGGGGTTGAGCTTGGGCCAGTGATCGATGAAAATGCCGTTAAAAAAGTGACATCGCATATTAATGATGTGGTCTCAAAAGGCGGGACGCTGGTAACGGGCGGAGAGATTGATCCGGCACTTGGGTCACTCTTTTTTAAACCTACGATTGTGAAAGATGTAAAACAAGAGATGTTGGTGGCAAAAGAGGAGACGTTTGGCCCGCTTGCACCGGTATTTAAATTTGAAACGGAGGCGGAAGTTGTTAATTACGCTAATGATACTGAGTTTGGTTTGGCTTCTTATCTCTTCACCCAAGATTTAGGCCGCATTGTTCGCATGACAGAATCCTTAGAGTATGGCATGGTTGCCGTCAATACAGGGCTGTTATCAAATGAGGCAGCACCCTTTGGTGGTGTTAAACAATCGGGCCTTGGTCGCGAAGGCTCTAAATACGGCATTGAGGATTATTTAGAGATTAAATATGTCTTGTTAGCCGGAATATAATCCACTATTATTTTAAGATAGAGCCGCCATAAAAGGCTCGGTCAAATATCAAAGTCGTAATGATGGGAACTATTTTTAGCACCTTATTGTTACGACTTTCTTTTTTATTTGCTAATAAATTAACAATTCATATGGAAAGTACAAGTTTAGCTTGGAAAATTACATTTATCATTTGAAATCTATCACGCATAATCGAATTATGCCTTGAAAAAGACATCACATAAAATAATTTATAAAACAATAAGATCAATAAAAAATAATAACGATCGAAGAGATGGGAGTAGAGATATGACTGAGTCTAATTTTCTTTTAGAGCGCTTAGAAAAGATTTTACCAATTATTGCAGCGAACGCAGACAAAGCTGAAGCGGAGCGAAAAGTACCAGAAGAGAATATTCGCTTATTAAAAGAGACAGGTCTGCATCGTGCATTTTTACCGAAAGCATACGGTGGGTACGAGATCTCTCTGCCCGATTTTGCTGAGTGCGTTGTAGCGCTTGCATCGGCGTGTGGTGGTACTGCATGGGCGTATAGTCTTCTCTGTACTCATAATCATCAATTAGCCATGTTCCCAAAAGAGTTTCAAGACGAACTTTGGAAAGATAATCCCGATACTGTTGCGAGCAGCTCAATCGCGCCTTTTAGTACCATTGAAGAGGTAGAAGGCGGCATTCGTTTAAGTGGTGAAATGGGCTGGAGCAGTGGTTGTGATCACGCAGATTGGGCGATTATTGGTTGTAATCGTTATGATGCGGAAGGCAATAAAGTTTACTCGTTTGCGGTGATTCCACGTGAAGATTACACCATTGTAGACAACTGGTTTGTGATGGGCATGAAGGGCAGTGGCTCAAAGATGCTTAAAATTGAGAATGTATTTGTCCCTGAACACCGTATCCAAGCAGCGCAAGATATGATGACCGGTAAATCCGCTGGGTTTGGTCTCTATCCCGATAGCAAAATCTATTACACACCATATCGTCCATACTTTGCGTGTGGGTTTGCGGCGATCAGCTTAGGCGTGGCAGAGCGCATGTTGGAAGCCTTTAAAGAACGTACTAAAAACCGCGTTCGTGCCTATACCGGTGCTAGCGTCGGTACCGCAACGCCTGCATTAATGCGTCTTGCAGAATCGACCCATCAAGTGTTGGCGGCGCGCGCACTATTAGAGAAAACCTGGGAAGATCACAAAGTTCATGGTGAGCGCAAAGAGTATCCAACTCAAGAGCGTTTAGCGTACTGGCGTACCAACCAAGGTTATGCGGTCAAAATGTGTATTGAAGCGGTTGATCGCCTCTTTACAGCAGCCGGTGGATCTGCGTGGTTTGATGGCAATGAATTACAACGCCTCTTTAGAGACTCTCATATGACCGGCGCGCATGCCTATACTGATTATGATGTTTGTGCGCAAATTTTAGGTCGTGAAATCATGGGACTTGATCCCGATCCAAGCATGGTATAAGCACATTTTGTTTTACTAAAAATATAGTAATAACAGTTCCTCCCTCCAAGCAGGGCCGGCCGTGGTGGATACCAGAGCGCTGGTCTTGTTTGGATATTTATATCCATAGCTGTAATAATGGATGGGAGCCATAGAATCTAATTTCTATACAGTTTCTATAAATATAATAGATAAACAGCACATAATAATAACAATACCAACCAATGACTTAAGGGGATAAGGATATGGGACAGATTGATCCAAAAGCATTTCGTCGCGCATTAGGCAACTTTGCAACCGGTGTAACGGTAATGACGGCAACGGATAGAGATGGAAATCGAGTGGGCGTTACAGCAAATAGTTTTAACTCAGTATCACTTGATCCAGCACTTATTTTATGGAGTATTGATCGCCGTTCTGGCAGTAAAGAGGTCTTTTTAAATGCAACGCATTTTGCGGTGAATGTCCTTGCCGTTGATCAGATCAATATTTCGAACAATTTTGCACGTCCTGCAGAAGATCGTTTTGCAGGCATTGAATTTAAAGAGGGCGCAGGCGGTTCGGTATTACTCCCGAATTGTGCTGCAAGCTTTGAATGTGAACTCCATGAAACCTTAGATGGGGGAGATCACGTTATTTTAGTCGGGAAAGTGGTGGGCTTTAGTGATAATGGAAAACCGCCTCTTCTCTATCATCAAGGGGCGTATTCAGCGGTATTACCGCATCCAGGACACGCGATTGACCCTGATTCTCATAAAAAAGAGGCCTCCTCTTGTGATGAGCGTTTGTTTGACAATATGCACTATCTGCTCACGCAAGCGGTTCGCGCCTATCAAAATGAGTATTATCCTAAACAGCTCTCTTCAGGGTTAAGTACAAGTGAAGCGCGTTTAGCGATGGTTTTACTTGGCGAACATGGATCAACAAAAGAAGAGATGCTCAAAGAAGTGGGCATGCCGATGCGTGAGATCAATATCGCGGTAGAAGCGCTTAAATTAAAAGGCTTCTTAAAATGTGTGGAAGGAACGCTCAGTTTAACGGAAGAGGGGCGTGCGGCGGCGGGGAAACTTGCGAGCATTGCGTCAAACCACCAAACGGAAGTATTTAAAAAATATACCTCCGAAGAGATCACCGTATTTAAAAAGATTCTAAAAGAGTTAATCGACCGCGATCCTGATCCCAATTCATAGAAGGAGGGTCTTATGAGACAGATTCAGACCGCTCCACAAAGTGCAGGACTCATTATTATCCTAGCGGCATTAGTGGCCTTCGGGCCGCTATCGATCGATATGTATCTACCAAGCTTAACGATGATCACCGACGATTTGGGCGCGGATATTCGTGAGATTAAACAGACCATCACTTTTTTCTTAGTCGGATTTAGTGTCGGAATGTTTTTTTATGGACCATTATCGGATCGATTTGGCCGGCGTAAACTGCTCTTTACCGGGATGATTGTCTATATTGTTGCGACAATTGGCTGTATTTTTGCGGCAAGTGGTACCGAGCTCTTTATTGCCCGTTTAGCCCAAGCGTTAGGTGGGGCAAGTGCTTCCGTATTGGCAAGAGCGATTGTCCGTGATCTCTATTCAGTGCAAGATTCGGCGCGTATTTTATCGTGGATGCATACCATTACGATGATCGCAACACTGATTGCTCCGATCTTAGGCAGTTATCTTGCGGACTTTTTTGGCTGGCGCTCGATCTTTATTTTTTTGTTGATATTCGCCGGGCTTACGGCCTTGGTAAGTTTAATTAATATTAAAGAGACCCTTCCCGAGGAGGCTCGGATTGAGTCACTGCCACAGGCGTTAACCTCATATTTTGAGATTCTTAAAAATCGCCGAGCGATTGGTTATATCGGCTGCATGGGCATGGCGTTTGCGGGAATGTTTGTCTATATTACCGCCTCTCCCTTTGTCTATATCGAACACTTTGGTGTTACAAGCCAACATTATGCGCTTCTTTTCGGGCTGAATATCTTTTCGATTATGGCGATGACGATCTTTAACGCAAGGCAAGTCCGTACGCTGGATCCTCAAAAGATGATCGCCTTTGGCGCGACAACGGTGCTTGGATCGAGTCTATTTATGTTAGTGGTTCACCTAATGATCGATATTCCGCTCAGTTTAGTGGTGTTAGGGCTCTTTTTCTTTGTGGGTATGACCGGTCTATTGAGCGCAAATTGCATTGCTAAATTAATGGGATTATTCCCGAAAAAACAGGCTGGAGCGGCGGCGGGACTTGCCGTATCGGTTCAGTTTGGACTCGGTGGGCTCTTGAGTTTTATTGTGAGTCAGAGTAAATCAGCTTCCCCTGCAGCGATGATTTATCTCATTGCCTGCGCTGGGTTACTCAGTTTCTTAGCCATGATGATGACGAAAGAGCCTGCCACTTCTAATTGATAACTACTGCGCGTTGATATGTAAGCATCGCTCAATGATTTCAACTCCATTCAGAGCGAAGCGCTTGCATTGATTTTGGTGTCACGCAGTAACAGAAAGAGCCATGATTCTTTAAGATAATTTCTCGTTGAATCATGGCTCTTTTTTTTTGCTAAAGAATATTGATTAAATCTGCCGATTAATTTTGATGAGCACGCTCTGAATGGGTGTGTTGCCGTATTGAATTGCGATATTGAGTAGGGGTCAATTCCATATAATTGGCGAAAAACCGGGTAAAATAGGCGGGGTCTTGGAAGCCAATCTCAAAGGCGATCTCTTTAACATACATACCCGTATAGTTCAGTAAATACTTACTCTCTTGAATAATGCGATCGTAAATCAGTTGTTTTGACGATGAATTCGAGACGATTCTGCAGATGGTATTGAGCTTTGCTTCGGTAATATTGAGCTGATCGGCATAAAAATCAATGGGGAGATGCTTTTTAAAGTTCTCTTCAATGAGCTCAAGATAATCACGGAAAATTTGTGAGTAGCTATGATGCGATGGGCGTACTGCCGGCGTCTCTTCAAGGAGCGAAATTAGATTAATAAAAATGAGCTTCGTCCAATACATAATGGTGGACGAGTGGTGGTCGGCTTGGCTATTTTCAGCGGCGAGACTAATCCCTTTAAGCCCAAGTAGAAGCTGCTCTTTATGATGATCAAGCGTATCAGAGACTTGGCTTAAGGTGATGCAGATCGGCTCAAGGTGGAGCTCATCTTTTGCCAGCACTTGCAGGAGATCTTGAATCACACTTTGATGCACCGTCACCACAATCCCGTGGGCCGTCGGCTCAGTAATAAAACTATGCGGAATCGGTGGAGGGGTGAGAAAAATAAGCGGCCCCTCATCATTATATTCATCTTCACCAAGGCTTAAGTGAACCTTACCGCTATTGATAAAATGCAACTGGTAATGACGATCATGACGATGGGCCTGCATGTTGCGTCCAAAAAAGTTTGCCAGCGCATTGAGCGATTCGCAGTGAATTAGAGAGTTTTCATAGGAGAGACTGCTAGTCCCCGGCAGATTCAGAATAGGAATATTAGTGGTTTCTTTCATGTGATGCTCCAAATCCGAGATCTAACCAATGAAGGTGATCTGTGTAATATTATTGTTATTTATTATTGTTATAAATGATTTATGCGACCTAAGTTAAAAAGGCCATACATTCATTATGGCCTCTTTAGTAGTTTTTTTACAAGTGCATTAGCAATCTAATGCGCTGTTAATGCAGACGGTTTTATCTATTTTCTGCCATAAATCGGTGATTGAAGTTGCAGTTCTTCATGATCCGGGCCAAGCGGAATACGGCTTCGATCTTTCAAGAGTAAGGTCGAAATGAGTCCAAGCCCCGTCATAATGGTGAGATAGACCACAACCGATTCCGTTGAACCTGTGGCGGCAATCAACCATTTTGCGATCATCGGTGCAAATGCGCCCCCGATAATTGCCCCGATAGCATAAGAGATCGACACACCTGAGAAGCGGATCGAAGCGGGGAAGAGTTCTGCATAAAACGCCGATTGCGCGCCATAGGTAAGGCCAATTCCAACAGAGAGTAGACAAAGGGCTGAGAGCACGCTCTGCCACGTTCCTATATTAACAAGGGGAAAAAGTGCAAAAACGCCGATAAATTGAACGATCCAGCCGATTAGATAGATATTACGGCGTCCAATTTTGTCTGACCAATAGCCCGCAAGCCAGGTAAAGAAGAGCCATGACGCCGCTGAAATCGTCACCACAATTAAGATCGGGGTTCGGTCCATTCCAAGTGGCCCATTGGGGTCGGTGGTGTAATTTTGGATAAATCCACCGGTTGTCATATAGCCAAGGGCGCTATTTCCGGCAAAGACAAGCGCAGCAAGAAGTACGAGCAAAGAGTGATTTTTAAAGAGCTCTACAACTGGCGCTTTCGTGCTCGATTTACGCTCTTTAATCTCTTCAAAGATCGGGCTTTCATCCACAGAACGGCGCACCCAATGGCCTAAAAAGAGAAGTACAATACTGAGTAAAAATGGAATACGCCAGCCCCATTTAACAAACTCCTCACCGGGGGAAATCACCCCACTCATGAGCGCAAATACTGCCGATGCAAGGAGAAGCCCGAGCGGAACACCCACCTGTGGGAAAGAACCATAAAGGCCGCGCTTATCATCGGGCGCATGTTCAACGGCCATCAATACCGCGCCACCCCATTCGCCACCTGCGGAAATTCCTTGAATAATGCGCAGAAGGATCAATAAAATGGGCGCCATAATTCCGATGGATTCATAGGTGGGTAAGAGTCCGATTAATGTGGTGGCAAGTCCCATAGCAATGAGGGTAATGACGAGCATGGCACGGCGTCCGATTCGGTCACCAAAGTGTCCGGCTAAAAACGCGCCGAGCGGTCTAAATAGAAAGCTAATTCCCACCGATGCAAAGGCTAAAATGGTCGCAAAGGTATCGCCCGCGGGTTTAAAAAAGAGATTGCTAAAGATCAGTGCGGCGGCACTGGAATAGATAAAAAAGTCATACCATTCAATGGTGGTCCCAATAATGGTTGCGTAAGCCACTCGGCGTGTGCGTTTTGCTTCGTCCGAGCGCTGTTGCATCTCCTCAACGGATAGCGTTGTTGTAGACATATTTCCTCCAATATATATACATATATCTCGTGCTAATTGTTATCTTTCTTATTCGATGATTTATTCAGCTAACGGCGGGCGCTTTGTACTTTTTTTATACCCGGCTAAAAATATAGCTAATATGTTAGTGAATATAAATTCATATTAGATGATTAAATCTGGCTTTGTCTAGTCTTTTTTGAATTATTTACAAAAGGGCAATCGATTGATTTATCGGCGCTATTCAATCCATCGAGGAAAATAAAACATAATCGCAAAAAGAGAACTGTTTATGAAATTTTCATGCACGATCCGGGATAAAAACGCATTTAAATAGATAGATTGATTAAATAATTATCATTTATGATGGCTTGCAAAGAGAGCAAAAATAGGGGGAGGATTCTTAACCCTAGGCATTAAAAAGATGTTAGAATCAATCAGAAATCATAATTATACGAATCCCGTGGGGATTTTAGATCGCCATTTACAGATAAAAAAGAGAGTAGTATGACTGAATTAAAACGCACAAAATCGATCAATCGCGACCGTTTTCGTAAACGTCGTCCTCTGCTTAAATTAGCGCCCTTAGCTCTTGCGGTGATGACATTAACCGCTTGCGGTGGCAATGAACCAAATGAAAATTTAACCATTTATGAATCCCCCGAAGCCTGTTTTGAGGCTAATCCAAATATGGGGCAAGAGTGTTATAACGCCTATGAATCAGCGAAATTAGAAGCGATCTCAAGCGCGCCAAAATTTGCCTCACAAGCGGATTGTGAAGCGGAGTTTGGAGCCGCTGCCTGTCAAACCGTGAGTAATGAAAATGGTGAAAGACAGCAATATCAAAGCTCAGGCAGTATGTGGATGCCACTAATTGCAGGCTATATGTTTGGGCGTATGTCGAGCGGAATGGTAGCGCAAAAGCCTCTTTATACGCCACAAGCCGGCGCTGGAAAAGGCCAATTTTATGATGCAACGGGGAAATCTTACGGCGCAGCAACTCCTGGAAAAACCGTATCCGTTCCTAAAGGCGATTTAAAACCTGCACCGAAAACCACACGCACCTTAAAACGCGGTGGATTTGGACAAGTGGTGGCCAATCAGCAACATGCGGCACAATCGAAAAAAGGAACCTCGTCACGTTCTTCATCACGCAGTTTTGGCGGATAATTAAAGGGGATTCATGAGACGAGTTGCAATTAGCGAGCGCCCGCATTGGAAGGCGCAAGCGGAAGAGTATGGATTTAGTTATCACACCATGTATGGCGAGCCTTATTGGTGTGAAGATTATTATTATGAATTTTCGCTCGATGAGATCGAGGAGATTGAGACGGCAACGGAAGAGTTACATGGCATGGCGCTAAAAGCGGTGGAACGAGTGGTGTATGATGATGCGCTGCTTGAAAAGTTCGCCATTCCCCGCAAAGTGTGGCCGCTGATTCGAACCTCGTGGGAGAAGGAAGAGCCGTCACTCTATGGGCGTTTTGATTTTGCCTATGACGGTAAAACGCCACCGAAAATGCTTGAATATAATGCCGATACGCCCACATCGCTCTTTGAATCAGCCTTTTTCCAATGGCTCTGGTTTGAAGATCAAGGGGAGGTGGGCAATCTTCCGGAAGGCAGCGATCAATTTAATAGCATCCAAGAGGCGCTGATTGATCGATTTGTCGAGTTTAAACGTTTTTATAATCTGCATCATCTGCATTTTGCCTGCTGTGATGATTCGGTGGAAGATCGCGGGACGACGCAGTATCTGCAAGATTGTGCAACCGATGCGGAGATTGAAAATAGCTTTCTCTTTATGGAAGAGATTGGCATTGGGGAAAACCTTGAATTTACGGATCCTTACGATGGCGTTATTGAGGCGATCTTTAAGCTCTATCCGTGGGAATTTATGTTCCGCGAGGATTTTGCAGAGTATCTCGGCAATGCATCAACGCTCTGGCTTGAGCCTGCGTGGAAAGGAATCCTTTCAAATAAAGCGCTATTGCCCTTAATGTGGGAGATGTTTCCGCATCACCCGAATTTATTGGAAGCCTATTTTGACGATGATCCGCGCGCAAAAGCGATGAGCCATTATGTGCGTAAACCGCTCTTTTCTCGCGAAGGGGCCAATATTGAGATTATCGATCGAGGTGAGGTGATCTATGAATCGGAAGGGCCGTACGGTGAAGAGGGCGCAGTATTGCAAGCCTATTATCCGCTGCCTAAATTTGAGGATAATTACACCTTAATCGGCAGTTGGATTGTCGGGGAAACCGCGTGCGGTATCGGCATTCGCGAAGATAAGAGTCTTGTGACTCAAGATTTATCGCGTTTCTATCCCCATATGATTTTACCGGTATCGGAAGAGGATTCAGCGGGCATTTTTACCGCATAATCGTCGATCCAAGAGCCAAATAGCATAGCCCAATAGCCCTTAATTTCAGCAGAGATTAGGGGCTATTTTTTGAGCTTCAATATTTAGGCGACCGAATTTAACATTATCATAATCGCCGTTCCGGCAATGCTGACGCCGGTGAGAATATAGAGATGAATTAAATTGGGAATGGTGCGACCTTTCTTTTTTACCAAATAGTGGCTCACCAGCGTTATTACAAGCAAAATAAGGCAGGTTAGCGGATAAATAATCGATACGGTCGAGAAAACTTGTATGGCAAGATTGTCCAAAGCAGACTCACAGTTTGATCAATGATATTAAATAGATGAGAGATTCCTGAGCGGTTATTTCGTAGAAGATACAGAAAATTAACAGCTCTTTATAAATAATAACATAGATAAAAGAATTTTGGGGTTTCTTTGCGGTATTTGACCCTGTTTACTCTCTTATGAAAGGCTTGGTACGACGGGCGTGTGGAGCAATTTTGCTTTAGGCAGTTGAATCTCATTGGAAAGAAGGAGCTCTTTAAATTTTCGCGCCTGTGGGGAGAGAAATTTCCCGCGCCGTTGGATCAATCCATAATCGCGATGGGGGAAATAACGACTCATCGGCACAGCAAGCAGATCGTTATAATTAATTTCGCCCGCGCTCATAATAATGGCAACGCCAAGGCCTTCACGAACATAGCGTTTTACCGCCTCGCTACTCGATACGGTGAGCTGGCTGGGGCACTCGATATTATTATTTTTAAAGACCTGATTGATCGACCACCACGAATAGGAATACTCCGGCGGCATGATGAGCGTATAGGCGGCAATATCGCGAAGCGTAATGGTTTCAAGCTCGGCAAGCGGGTGATTGTGCGGCATGATGAGAAGAGAGGGGAATTTAAAAATCGGTGAATAGAGGAGCTCATCATTTTCCTCAAAAAGCGATCCAATCGCAAAATCGGCCTTATTGGAGAGAATAATCTCCGGAATGGTCTGGGTTAAGGTGGAATGAATAATGAGATTAATGTTCGGATAGCGCGTTGAAAAGAGCTTGAGATAGGGCGGCAGAATATTTAATAGCGCCGTTTCTCCGCCAACAAGAGTGAGATCGCCATGCTGAAGCTCCCCGCGACTGCTTAAAAATTGATCCGGTAGGGCTTCAATGGTGGAAAGCGCCGGCATCGCCATCTCATAAAGGGCGCGTCCATCGGGGGTAATGCAGATTTTGGGTCCTTTGCGTTCAAATAAAATCACATCGAGATATTTCTCTAAGGATTGAATTTGAAGCGAGACCGCGGGCTGACTTGTTTTTAATTCAAGAGCGGCATTGGAGAAGCTTCCTTCGACCACAACGGTGCAAAATGTGCGTAACGTATTGAAAAATTGGCGTTGGAAAAAGAGTGATTTATCCATGTAAAGCCTCATGCTTACTGCATTATAAATTTTTAGTATGCTTTGAATACCGTAATCGAATCATTAAGTGTTTGATATTCCGCTTTGATCTGGGCAGGATGAAGTCAAGCCTTAGACAAATAAGAATAATAACGACAAACCACAGTAAACAAAAACAACAAAAAAGCTGAAAACCGATCCACTATTTACTTTTATTATCCGAGTCAGAACGAGTTATTAATGTAAATAGAGAGACGCTGATAAAACTATAGATAGCACAACGCTTCTTGATAGGCAACTAGGCGAGTAGGCAAGAGATTGAAACAGAGTGTCAGGGCGCTGTTTTTGTGGTGAAGAGAGGAAGAATCATGGCGATACGATTTACTGAAACCATTGAGCCGAGATACGAAAAAGTATTATCCCCATTAACCCACGCATTAATCGAGGCGCTCGAAAAACGCTTTGGCGAGACCCGCCGTCAATTGATGGCTGACCGAGAGGCGCGTCAAGCACTGCTCGATCAAGGGGGAACGCTCGATTTTCTCCCAGAAACGAAAGACATTCGCGAGAGCGATTGGCAAGTTGCACCGCTCTATGCTGATATCTTAGATCGCCGCGTTGAGATTACCGGCCCGTGCGATCGTAAAATGATGATTAATGCGCTCAATAGTGGGGCAAAGGTCTTCATGGCGGACCTTGAGGATGCGTATAGTCCCTCGTGGGATAATGTGATTCAAGGGCAAGTTAATCTGCATGATGCTTACACAAATTCACTCACCTTTAATAATCCTGATGGCCGTATCTATGAGGTCGGCGACGATCCTGCGGTGCTGATGGTGCGAGTTCGCGGGCTCCACTTAGAGGAAAAACACGTTCTCTACCAAAATAATCCGATAAGTGGAAGCCTCTTTGATTTTGCGGTCTTTATGGCCAATAACTACGAAAGTGCCACCAAGCATAAAAAAGGAGTATATCTCTATATTCCGAAGCTTGAGCACTATTTAGAAGCGCGTTTTTGGAACGATGTTTTTAAATTTACCGAGGATTATCTCGGCATGAAACCGGGCACATTGCGCTGTACGGTCTTAATTGAGACGATCCCGGCGGCCTTCCAGATGGAAGAGATTTTATATGAGCTGCGCAACTATATCGTTGGGCTGAATGCGGGGCGCTGGGATTATATCTTTAGCTTTATTAAACGATTCCGTAATCATCCCGATAAGGTATTGCCAGAGCGCTCGCAAGTGACAATGACCACCCATTTTTTACGCAGTTATTCGCAACTGTTAATTAAGACCTGTCACAAACGTGGGGCCCATGCGATGGGGGGAATGGCGGCGCAAATTCCGGTTAAAAATGACCCGGCAGCCAATGCCGCGGCAAGTGAAAAAGTCCGCCTTGATAAGCTCCGTGAGGTGCAAGATGGGCATGATGGCACATGGGTTGCGCACCCAGCGCTCGTATCGATTGCGGAAGAGGTGTTTGATGAATATATGCCAGAGCCCAATCAGATCGATAAACAGCTCACCGATTTAAGCGTTACCCAAGCGGATCTATTAACGATTCCCGAGGGGACAATTACGCCCGAAGGGGTTGAAGGTAACGTCAGTGTCGCGATTCGCTATATCGTCGCGTGGCTCGATGGAAATGGCGCCGTTCCGATCTTTAATCTGATGGAAGATGCGGCCACGGCAGAGATTTCAAGAGCGCAGTTGTGGCAATGGATTCGCGTTCCCGGGTTAACCAGTAGCGATGGCGAGCCGATCACACTTGAGCGAGTGAAAGGTTTAGTAGAAAGTACCGTCAATGAGCTTCTTCCCGAGGCAAATAATGAGACCAGCCTACGCAGAGCCGCCGAGATTTTCGTAGAGCTTGTTGAATCCGATCGATTTGAAGAGTTTTTAACCATTCCGGCCTATCAGTACATTTAATCACGATGTATCCGTAAATAGTTTGTATAAAAAATCCGTATAAAAAGTTCGTATAAGAAATCTATATAAGTAACACCTTAAACCAAGCCAGATAACACAATAATAAGAGGAGATGGCAATTATGACTACGACACGTAAAGAGCAGATTCAAGCATTAGAACAAGAGTGGCGCGACAATCCCCGTTGGGCCAATATTACCCGTCCTTATAGCGCAGAAGATGTGGTGCGTCTACGCGGCAGTGTAAAGATCGAATATACCTTAGCAACCCGCGGAGCCGAGCGTTTATGGGCGTTAGTCAATGGCGCATCTAAAAAAGGCTATGTTAACTCACTTGGGGCATTAACCGGTGGGCAGGCGCTCCAACAAGCGAAAGCGGGCATCGAGGCGATCTATCTCTCCGGCTGGCAAGTGGCGGCAGATGCCAATAGCTCCGAAACCATGTATCCCGACCAATCACTCTATTCCTATGATTCGGTTCCCCAAGTGGTCAATCGCATCAATAATACTTTTAAGCGTGCCGATGAGATTCAGTGGCAGGGCATTTGCGCAGGTAAAGTGAAAGAAGAGGAAGCGATCGACTTTTTCCTCCCCATTATTGCCGATGCGGAAGCAGGTTTTGGCGGGGTATTAAATGCTCATGAATTGATGAAAAATATGATTGCAAGTGGCGCTGCGGGCGTTCACTTTGAAGATCAGCTCGCAGCGGTTAAAAAATGTGGGCACATGGGCGGAAAGGTATTAGTTCCGACCCAAGAAGCGATTCAAAAATTGGTATCAGCACGATTAGCGGCGGATGTGATGGGCGTTCCCACTATTTTACTAGCGCGAACGGATGCCAATGCGGCAGATTTAATCACCTCTGACGCGGACCCATACGATCATGCCTTTATTGAAGGTGAGCGCACGGCAGAAGGGTTTTATCGCACTCGCGCTGGGATTGATCAAGCGATTGCTCGCGGCCTTGCTTATGCGCCTTATGCGGATCTTTTATGGTGTGAAACAGCGACGCCTGATCTTGATGAAGCGCGTAAATTTGCGGAAGCGATCCACGCGAAATTCCCCGGAAAACTCCTTGCTTATAATTGTTCACCCTCCTTTAACTGGAAGCGTAATTTAGATGATAAAACCATCGCGACCTTCCAACAAGAGCTTGCCAATATGGGCTATGTCTACCAGTTTGTAACCTTGGCGGGAATCCACAATATGTGGTACAACATGTTTGATCTTGCGTACAATTATGCGCGTGGGGAAGGCATGAAGCACTATGTTGAAAAAGTTCAGGAACCTGAGTTTGCCGCAAGTGAAAAAGGCTATACCTTCGTTGCGCATCAGCAGGAGGTGGGCGCGGGATACTTTGACGATGTGACCACAGTGATCCAAGGGGGCGAATCCTCTGTAACCGCTCTCACAGGATCAACAGAAGAAGAACAATTCTAGTATTGATTGTTAACTAGAATCACTAAAAAAGCTCCGCTTGCACCGTAATCCGCAAGCAGAGCCCTTTAAAAGATAGGGTTTTCTTCCTCCGAGCCTTATCTTTTTCCTCTTTTAAAAATAATGATAATAATGTAGGAAGAGATGATATGGAAGAGACGGCAGAAGCGTTGGCGACGCTCATTTTAGAAGGGTTTAATCGCCACTTTGCAATTTTCACCGATTATAACAGGCGGGCAGCACATTACTTTGAAACCGCAGATTTTCTAACGGCTTATGATGCGGCAAAAGAGCAGGTTGATCTCTATGATCAGCGGGTCTCTGAGGCCACCTCTCGCTTGCAAGAAGAGTGCGATATGGAGACGCTCAATGAGCCTTTATGGCAGGCGGTGAAGATCTGTTATATGCATAAACTCTACGAGCATCCTCAGCCAGAGCTTGCCGAGAGTTTTTATAATTCGGTCTTTTGTAAGCTCTTTAATCGGCGTTATTATAACAACAGCTACATCTTTTTTAACCCGGCGATTGATACGGCGTTAATCCAATCAGATATTCCCGATTATCGCAGTTATTATCCCGATGATCATCACCTTGAAGATGAGATCGAGCGGCTTCTTCTCGAGCTTCCCATCAATCTCCCCTTTGAGGATCTTGCGCGCGATCGCGATAATATTATCGGCGCCATTGAGCGTTATCGGCAGAATTTTTCCGGGCTTTCCAACTATATTCAGATCCATATTTTAACGCCGATTCTCTACCGCAATAAATCCGCGTACGCCGTTGGGCGCATCATGCACAACAATCATAGCTATCCCTTTGTGATTGCGCTCTTTAATCGCGAGGGAAAACTCTATGTGGATGCGTTTTTAAATGAAGAGGCGGATATTGTTAATATTTTCAGTTTTTCACGGGCCTATTTTAAAGCGGAATTTAACGTGCCCTCGGCGATTGTCCGCTTTTTAAAAACGATTATTCCAAGCAAACACATTGCCGATTGGTACACGATTTTGGGCTTTCATAAGCAGGGGAAAAATGAATTTTATCGCTATTTTCTCTATCATCTGCGCCACTCGACGGACCAATTTGAGGTCGCACCGGGCATTGCGGGGCTTGTGATGTTTGTTTTTACTCTCGATTCCTATCCCTATGTCTATAAATTGATCAAAGATCCGGAATATATCTATAAAGATGTCACGCCGAAACAGGTGCAAGAGAAATATCATAAGGTAAAACGGACAGACCGCGTTGGGCGAATGGCGGACGTGTGGGAATTTTCCCATGTCGCGTTTCCGCTTGCGCGTTTTTCAGAGGATTGTTTAGCGGCGCTTAAAAAATATTGCCAGAGTAATATTTCGATCGAAGGGGAGCTGCTCATCATTAAACATCTCTTTATCGAACGCCGTATGATTCCGTTAAATAGCTACCTCGATCAGATTAAAACCGGGGATCCCGAGGAGAAACGCCGGATTGTAAAAGATTATGGGCGCTCCATTAAAGATATCGCTACCGCAGGGCTTTTTCCGGGGGATCTTTTAACGAAAAACTTTGGGGTTACCCGGCACGGGCGCGTCGTTTTCTACGATTATGATGAGATTGTCTCGCTCAGTAAATGTCGTTTTCGCGTCATTCCCAAGGCGCAAAATAATGAGGATCAATACTCCTCTCAGCCGTGGTATACCGTCTATGATGATGATATTTTCCCCGAGGAATTTGCCACCTATTTGATTAGCGATCCGGAATTAAAAGCGATCTTTTTGGAAGAGCATGCGGATCTGTGTGAGTGCGATTATTGGAATGGTGTGCAAGAAAAGGTCAACTCCAACGTGCTCCCCGACATTCTACCCTACGCCTGTAAACACCGCTTTAGTTCTCACGCAAATTAATGGGAATTAACAATGCTAGATGATGCCTCTCGCTTACATACATTACGGAGCAGGGGCATTTTTCACCTCGCACGCATTGGCATGAACCGCTTCAAATGGCGCTGTGCAATGGGAAATTGGGAGGCTCTTTCGGGCGATAAACTGCATCACCGATTCCGCGCTATTAAATTCAATACGGCCTGCTTTGAGATTCTCGGCATCATGATCTTTAAGGGTAATGTTGGGAATAAAGGTCTTTGAAACTCATTGATAAAATGCACCTTTATAGAGCGCCATCGGCTGATAATCGGCTGTGCGTAAAAAGTTAGCCGCATCGCGCCGTGTGGTAATATTCGGGTCGAGCGCTTTGGCATACACCTCTAAAATCCAGCCATTACTATTTTGGGTGATGGCATTAAAAGGGGAGGCAACCGCACTATAATCGGTCTCAAATAAGGGGGCAATCGCGTCAGGATTATCTAAAAGCGTGCTCAATTTTGCTTGAATATCCCGCTCTGGAATCACAATGGATACGCTGTGGGGCGCGTTGGTAACTTTAAAAAAATGGGCTAAATTTTCCCGATGAAGTTCGCCAACATCCGTCGGGCACGCGTTTAATAGATGATAGACAAACCAGCCGTGCGCTTCTTTTTTTACAAACGCAAGATGGGAATAGATCATGCCGTGCTTCTCTAGATCTTGCCCTTTACGGCCGATAATCGCGAGCGTTTCGCCGGTTTGATCGAGCCAGGCCTCCAGCTGATCCCCCACCTTTTCATAATAAAGAAGCGCTTCATACGTGACTTTTTTCCCACAGCTCGGGATTAATAGCGTCTTATAGAACGAGTAGAGGAGGCCAGTGCTACTCAGGATTAATACCGTCGCCACTATCGCAATCGTTCGTTTTAATCGTTTTCTCATCCCCAATCCTTATTTGACGCTATTTAAATGAATATTTAATGCTTTAAAATCAATAAAACACTTTATCATCCCCGATTCCACAGAATTTTTCATTGACAAAAAGCGTGAAACGCTTAAAATTATCCTACCTTTTCTTAAATGCCGATGTGGTGGAATGGTAGACACGGGGGATTCAAAATCCCCTGCCTTAACAGCGTGAGAGTTCGAGTCTCTCCATCGGTACCAGTTGATTTTACGAGCTTTTCAGCGGTCGATTAAATAAGAATAATTATCAATAAGTCGATTTGTCGTAATTTTGTCGTAATCAAATGTAAATTTTTAAAATAAATTTGATTATGACGCATCACTAGAGGCAGCTTTTCAAGCGTTAGAGCGTTTTAGATCGGGCACATCTCCGCCAACATTTCTATAAGCCTATACCTCCTAATAGGGCGTTACTCTTGCGTTATTATTCCGTTACTGATACCCAATATCCTATTTTTTTAATTTAGGGATTTTCTTAGATGTCGGAAATTAGATATAAGTCATGATATATTTTAACTAATCCATTTTATTGTAAGGTATTATTACTTTGTGTTAGGGAATATTAAATAACAAGTGAAAGGATATATGAACCGACTTGTTTATTACACGCTGCTTTCTGAACGCTATAGAAGTGATTACGAATTGAATAATCGAGCACCCATTAACGAGTAGAGACGCTGTTTATTTAGAAATGGCAAATAATGAGGATAGAAAATATGGTTCGGTTTTTTTGGGTGCATTTAATATTAGTGATACTACTCCTAGTTGTCGGTCAACACTATTTCGGTAGAAAAATCATTTATTCTGATGCTGAATATATTGCAAAAGCAGAAGAGAAGTTTAAGGAATTTTTAGATTGGTATCCTAAGACAGAAGAAGAAAAAGAATTAATGAATTACAACGTAATCATCATGGATAATGAGTCTTATATAAACACTTACAACCCTAATAGGATTGCAACAATATATAAGCAGAATGGAAAGTATGTTCTTCTTAGAGCTACATATCTTAAAAAATGTTTAAAAATATATTTAGAAGCTTTTGTTTCTGATGATTTATCTTTCGTAGATATTAGTTATACAAGTTATACGCATAATGGAGAATTGATATCAGACCCATTACTTGAGTTTAACGGTGTTAGGGTATGTAATTGTAACAATATTGAAATTCGAAAAGAGTTTGAAGCAGAAGGTTTTTGTAAAGATGGGGAAAAAATTCATAAAGAATCAAGGAGAGATAGTAATGAGTAAAAATACAAATAATAAACCATTCATCAAAGCATTTTTTAGATAGACAACTGTTTTAATAGGTTTTTCCAGTAAGTAATTAACTTAAAACCTAGTGTTACATCAAAGGAGAACGTAATGGCTTTTATCAATGAAAAAATATCTAAAGAAGATTGGGAAAAATATAATATTGATCAGATTAATATGCGCTGGAATGGGCTTAAAACAGCTGGATATCAGTGGGCCATAGATAGAGAGCGAGAGATTTGGCTTAGGAAATTTTATGAAAGTAGAGATCGCGATAATAATGGTGCT
>JAAZCI010000061.1 GCA_012513365.1 Lysobacteraceae bacterium | reverse complement strand
AGAGCCTTTAAGTATTCCGCAAATTAAACAAAAAATGGAACTGTCTTGGAATAAGCGTATGGCGGAAATTATAGAAATATTTGAGATGCAGGCAGTTGATAGAGATTTTGTTTTAAAGCATCTACAACAAAATAATAATGGATTCACGCTATTTCAGAATGTCGGTCTTTCCACCTTCATTCCTTATGATTGTTGTGAAGTGATATCTGCGACTAAAGCCGCACAAATAAAGATGCAATATAAACATGATGAAAAAGAATCCAGATATTTAAGTCTTATAGAGCCAGAGAAACATTCGGCGGGACAGCGCTATCTGCGTTATAAATCATTTATATCTGGGATTAATGATGGTGGTACTCGAGATGGAGATGGCTTGACAGGAAAATTTGATTTTGAAGATCTTAAAAGATCTTCGTGGGAATGGGATCGTTATTTTCCCTTAACTAGCTGTGGAAAGATTATATCTGAATGATATTGAAGGATTTAAAAATGAGCATGTTAACAACGGAAGAAATTATTAATTTTTATTGATGAGGCGATCAATTCGCACCAACACCAGAGGCGATTGCTGATGATAAATATATTCGTGATAAAGATGATTACGAATTGAATAATCAAGCACCCATTAACGAGTAGGGATGCTGTTTATTTAGAAATAAGTATCATTAGAGGACCCTCCTTATTTTCGTGCCCCAGTGGGGCATTTTTTATTTCTCAAAAAACTATTTTGATCGTTTAGCTAAAACTATTTTGACAAAACTAAAATAGATGCTATTATTCTCACATCGACAAATAATTTATGAGAAACGATTTTAGAGGTTTTTATGAAACTAAAAGATATGGTAACCATTTCGTCAGGCAGTATTAAGTTTGAAGAGCAAAATAATCCCGAGAATAGCTTAAAAAAAGTATTGCTAGTCAATGCAGTGAATCTAAGTGATTTAGGGGTATTGGAATTAGGGCTTGAAGGCGATGGGGCGCACGTTGCTAAGTCTGTTTATGTCACGGAAGAGCTCTATCATTCTAAGGGCCTTAAAGCGGGCGATATTTTATTTATGTCGCGTGGTAGCAATTTAAGAGCGGGGATCGTCCGTGAGATTGATACGGAACATGCATTAATTCCATCACAAAACTTTTTAGTGATTAGAGCGGGCGATAAAATTCTTCCAGAAGTGATTGTAGCGTATCTCAATAGTGAAAAGGGTCAAGCTGAGCTCGATGCGCTTTGTACGGGTGCGGCATTACGCCATATTTCATTAAGTAAGATGAAAGAATTTCAAATTGATTTGCCTGAGAAGGCGATACAAACGCAGATTGCGACGCTTTTTTTGAAAAATGTGGAAGTGTTGCAGTCATTAACTCAGCTCTATCAGCAGCAAGAGCGAACGTTTGAAGCGGTTACCTATCAATTATTTAATGAGGGGAAATAAGATGATGACCCAACAAGAGATCCAAACAGTGTTTTTAGAGATGCAACAGCTCGTCAAAAATAGCGATGCACTTTTAGTGATTTTTTCTCAAAGTGCTTTACTGGTTGACCAAGATGCCCCGAGCCTTAAAAAGGCATTAGATGGTGGTGAGAAATCGTTATTTAATTATCTGAATCAAGCTTTATCGAATAGACCTTATACCGATTTAGAGAGTTTTAAGCTTGTCTCTGGGTTAGTGGGATTATTTGATCGTCTGGTAATGCTTTATGAAACAGAAGGTCAGAAGCAATACCGTGAGGTGGTATTAACGCTCGCCTGGATGATGGCCGATCTTGATGCACATTTAGATATGATCTATGAAAATGCATCTTTAACGGATTTGATCGCTAAAATTGCGGGGGATACCTCTCAGTTAACGGTTTATGATGGCGCTGCCGGAATGGCTCGAGTGGTGCATGCCATGGCACCTAAGCAAGCGGTTTTACGGGAGATCAATCCTCAAACAGCTACAATCTCCTATGCGTTATGTCAGCTTGCGGAGATTGAGGTGGATTTTCATGTCCAAGATTCATTAACGGTTAATGAGTCCTCTCATCAAGTGGATTTAGTGGTGAGTACACCGCCGTTTGGAATGCGTATTCCTGCGCGATTAGCGGCGGACAATGATTATCTCAAAATGTTTAATTTTGGGAATAATATTCCAACGAGTGCGTCCGATAGTTTATGGATTCAGCAAGCATTGTTTCAGCTTAATAACGATGGCCGTGCGATTTTACAATTGGCTCCGGGCTGGTTTTTTAGAGGCGGATATGATGGCAATGTGCGCCGTTGGTTGATTGATAATAATCTGATCGAGGCGATTATTTATCTGCCGGAAAATATTCATACGCATACGGGAATTGCGAGCTGTATTTTGATTTTAAATAAGCAAAAAGAGGGAACCAACATCCGTTTGATTGATGCCAGAGGGCTTGCAGACTCCCACAAACGCACGTCAAAAGCCGTGTTAACAGCCGCGAGTAATCAGTTTATTGCCGAGCTTTTAACCGGCGATAAAAAGGATGAAGCATACTGCAAAGATGTCACCTTAAAAGAGATTCATGAGCGTAATTATGAGCTCGTTGTGAATGCATATTTCACTCAAGCATTGGATGTTGCAAGCTGGGATTTAGACCAAGAAATTAAGGCGCTTGATCGCTATCAAACGGCATACGACAAGGCACGCGAAGAATTTAATCAGTTATTAAATAGCCTTTAATTTCTAAATAATCCCTAAATAAAACGTACATTAAATCGAAAAAGGAGAGGGTATGAAACAGACACACCATGTAAATCAGCGCATGAATCAGCGGGGCATTACCAAAGCAATGATCGATTTTACACTCGATTACGGCGTGGTAAAAGGGGATCGTTGGGTGATCAATCGAAAAGAGGTGGATAAAACGATCAAACAGCTTGAAGCAACATTGCGCACCGCAAGAAAGCTGCGTGATAAAGGGGGCGTTGTGGTTGTGGCCGAGAATGAGAGTGTCATCACCGCGTACAATTACAACAGTCGCCGTAATGCGTATTGAGAAAGTGAAAAATGTTTTGCGAATAATAATTCGATATAGCTCATTTTTTAGACGTTTTTGAGCTCTGTTTCAATCTTATATCGATTGATAAAATGATAATATAAATTAATAGAAACAGTTATCGTGTAACTGAATATAAATTGATAGCTATTGATTGATCTTTTTGGGGAGAGAGTAGGTTTTTTGCTAAAAATTAGTATTTAAATCTATCTGTAATATCTATTGTAATCCTCCCTTTTTTAACACCATTTAAAAGTAGAAGATTCTTCATGGTTTATTGAAGCTGGCACGGCGGCACAGATCCAATTGCTGAATGTGGTCGTTCGTTATTATAACTCCATAACCATTTTGTGGAATAAATTT
>JAAZCI010000060.1 GCA_012513365.1 Lysobacteraceae bacterium | reverse complement strand
AGAGCCTTTAAGTATTCCGCAAATTAAACAAAAAATGGAACTGTCTTGGAATAAGCGTATGGCGGAAATTATAGAAATATTTGAGATGCAGGCAGTTGATAGAGATTTTGTTTTAAAGCATCTACAACAAAATAATAATGGGTTTACTCTGTACAATAATACTGGTAGTTGGGCTACATTTGCTTCTTACGACTGTTGTGAGGTGGTGCCTGTGGCTAAGGTGGCACAGTTAAAAATACAATATCAAAATGATGAGCAAGCACTTGTCCATAAAACTAATTTAACGTTTGTAAAACCAGAAGAACAACCAGCAGAGCGTCGTTATCTACGTTATAAAAAATTTGAATCTGGAATTCATCATGATAGTGGTGTTTTCGGTAGAGATGGTTTGACAGGAAAATTTGATTTTGAAGATCTTAAAAATATTTCAGGGGAACGGGACACTTATTTTCCCTTAACTAGCTGTGGCAAGATTTTATCCAATTAATATTAAAGGCGTCAAAAATGAGCATGTTAACAACAGAAGAAATTATTAATCTTTATTGATAAGGGTAATGAGCTCACCGACTCTCAGGCTATAGAAAATCATCTATAGCCTTTTTTATATGTTTTAGATATCTTTCCAGCATAACCACCTGATTATAAGTAATTTCCTCCAAGACGCCTAATTGTAGTAATGAAGTTGCTGCAAAAAAAGTTTGACGAGGCGATCAGGATCCGTTAGCATTAGCAACATGATAAATGCAGTAAGCTGAATGATGCAAAAAAGTGAGGGCTAATGAGTGTAGCTATAAAATCGTTACGTGAGGTCGCCACGATTAAGAGTGGGCAAACCTTTCGGGCGGCGATTAAAGAGATTGCGGGGGGAAATGCCCATGTGATTCAGATGCGAGATGTGTCGCTTGAGCGCGGCATCGATTTTCCCGCATTGATTACAACGGCGATCGATAAACCCGATTGGTTAGCGCCTAACGACATTCTTTTCACACCGAAAGGCAATAATAACATTGCCATACAGATGGGGGAAGAGGCCAATCAGATCGATGTGGTTGCCACCAATCATTTTATGGTGATGAGGGTCAATGATGAGGCGCTTTTACCGGAGTTTTTAACGTGGTGGATCAATCAACAGCCAGCGCAAACTTATTTTGATCGTCAATCGGAAGGGAGCACCATTCGTAATATTCGGCGGGGAATTTTGGAGTTAGTACCGGTTCCATTGCCATCATTAGAGCGACAGAAAACCATTGTGCAATTTGCAGAAACGATGGGGAAAAAACATAAGCTCTTTGCTGAGTTGATCGAAAATGATCGGACGGTTGAGCGTTTTATTGCCACATCTTTATATAAACAGTAGGGGATTCGTATGACAGATAAAATTAATCAAAATGACATAAACAGCACGCTTTGGGGCGCTTGTAATATTTTCCGTGGCACCGTGAGCGCCGATACCTATAAAGATTACATCTTAACGATGCTCTTTTTAAAGTATATCTCCGATGTATGGCAAGACCACTATGATAATTACCAAAATGAGTATGGTGATGAGCCTGAATTGATCGAAGCGATGATGGCGACCGAGCGTTTTATATTGCCGACGGTTGAGATCAAAAATAATAATGGCAAGATTACTGATACGTTCCGCGCGAATTTTAATAGTCTTTATGAGCGTCGCCACGAGCCGGGAAATGGTGTACGTATTGATAGTGTGCTCCATGAAATTGAAGAGGCCAATGGCACCAAGCTCAAAGATTCGGGCAAAAGTGTGTTCCAAGATATCTCCTTTAATAGCGACCGTTTAGGGGAAGAGAAGCAAAAAAATGATCTTTTACGCTTTCTGTTAGAAGCCTTTGCTGAAAAAGCGCTCGATTTCCGCCCAAGTCGCGTCGGTGAGGCCGATGTGATTGGTAGTGCCTATGAATATCTGATTAAACGGTTTGCCGCCGGCGGTGGCCAAAAAGCCGGCGAATTCTATACGCCGCCGGAAGTCTCAGAATTGATGGCGACCATCTTAGATCCAAAACCCAATGATCAGATTTGTGATCCCACCTGCGGTTCGGGGTCGCTCTTGATGAAGTGTGGGCGTAAAGTGGTGAGTAATCACGGCTCGAAAGCCTACGAACTTTATGGGCAAGAGGCGATCGGTTCGACGTGGTCGCTCGCGAAAATGAATATGTTCCTCCATGGGGAAGATAATCACCGCGTTGAGTGGGGCGATACGATCCGCAACCCGAAATTGCTCGATGGTAATGGCGCGCTGTTACAGTTTGACATTGTGACCGCAAATCCGCCGTTTTCGTTAAAACAG
The DNA here is from genome assembly GCA_012513365.1 of Lysobacteraceae bacterium. Lineage (GTDB taxonomy): Bacteria > Pseudomonadota > Gammaproteobacteria > Cardiobacteriales > Wohlfahrtiimonadaceae > CALZBJ01. Next base: position 12,953 of record JAAZCI010000060.1, on the reverse strand, counting down.
TGGGGCGAAGAGGCGGCGGAAAATGACCCATTTAATCGCTTTGCGCGCGGTGTGCCGCCGAAATCCTACGGAGATTATGCCTTTATTTTGCATATGATCGAGACGCTCAAGCCCGAAACAGGACGCATGGCCGTTGTTGCGCCGCACGGCGTGCTCTTTCGTGCCGGAACGGAGGGCAAAATTCGTAAAGCGTTATTAGGTGAGAATATTTTAGATGCCGTGATTGGATTGCCTGAAAAACTCTTCTACGGCACGGGGATTCCCGCGGCGATTTTACTCTTTAGAATGAATAAAAAAGATGATTCGGTGCTCTTTATTGATGCGAGCCGCGAATTTAAAGCGGGTAAAAATCAAAATGCGCTCTCCGATGAAAATATCGCGAAGATTGTCGAAACCTATCAAAAGCGGGAGTTTGTCGATAAATACGCCTATCTCGCCACGCTCGATGAGATTAAAGAGAACGATTATAACCTCAACATTCCGCGCTACGTTGATACCTTTGAGGAAGAAGCGCCGATCGATCTCGTTGCCGTTCGCCGTGAGCGTTTAGCGCTTAAAACAGAGCTTGAAGAGCTAGAAGTAAAAATGGCGGAGTATTTGGAAGAGCTCGGGTTTGATTCGGACAAGGGGGCAAAATAATGCAGGTGCCAGAAGGATGGAAGAAAAAAAGAATAAGCGAACTAGGAGGTTCTGATCGACCAGCTGTTAAAGCAGGACCTTTTGGTTCAGCTTTAAAAAAAGAATTTTATGTAGATGAAGGCTATAAAATTTATGGTCAAGAGCAAGTTATATCTAATGATCCTTTTTATGGCGATTATTATATCGATGAAAAAAGATATAAAAATCTAGAAAGTTGTTCAGTTAGACCGAATGATATTTTAATGAGTTTGGTTGGTACTTTGGGGCGTATACTTATTATTCCTTCAAATGCAGAAATGGGAATTATTAATCCTAGATTACTTAGATTATCTTTGTGTGATAAACAGGTAAATGTTTATTACATTAAGTATCTATTAGAAGATATACGTACGCAAAACCTGTTAGAAAGATGGTCTCAAGGCGGGACGATGGGAGTATTAAATGCGAGTATTGTTTCAGATTTACCTTTATTAATTCCACCCCTCGCCGAACAAGAAAAAATCGCTGAAATCCTCTCTACGTGGGATCACGCTATCGAGCAGACCGAACGCCTAAAAGCCAACGCCGAAACCCATAAACAGGCGCTGATGCAACAGTTATTGACGGGCAAAAAACGCTTTCCCGAGTTTGAGGGGGAGTGGAAGGAATATCGCTTATCTAAGTTAGGGGAAACATTTAATGGGTTATCAGGGAAAACGGCAAAAGACTTTGGTACTGGGAAGCCATTTATAACCTATAAAAATATTTTTGATAATAGCAAAATTGATATCACTAAATTTGAGTATGTAAATATTGAAGATAATGAAAATCAGCAAAAGGTAGAAAGAGGAGATTTGTTTTTTACAACATCTTCAGAAACACCAGAAGAGGTCGGAATGTCCTCCGTTATGCTTGATACACCTACTAAAGATCTTTATTTGAATTCTTTTTGTTTTGGTTTACGGTTATTCGAAGCTAATCGTCTATTGCCAGAGTTTGCGCAGTTTTTATTTAGGTCTAATCATGTGCGTCAGAAAATAATACTATTAGCTCAAGGATCAACACGATTTAATTTATCAAAAATCGCATTTATGAAAATTAAAATCAAGCTGCCGTCTATTGAAGAACAACAAAAAATCGCCGCCGTCTTAAATAGAGCGGATCGAGAGATTGAACTGCTCGCCGAAAAGCTCGATCACCTCAAAACCGAAAAACGCGCCCTAATGCAACAATTATTGACAGGAAAGCGCCGGGTTAAGGTGGATGGGTAATATACTGATAATTAAATGAATTCCGAAGGAGGATTTTTAGATGAGTGAAGAGAGAAAAGATTCAGTTGAGATTAAAGTATTATCTTCTCAGTTAAATGAGGGTAAGGAGGCTGTAGCGATAAAGCTATCAACAACAGAAGAAGATTCTGAGCAAAATACAAAAAATCGGCAATTGTTAAATCACTTCTTAAACCAAGTGATTGATGCTGAAAATCTATTAGTTTTGGCTGGATCTGGAACATCACTAACATTTAATCCTCCAAAAGCTGAATCATCCGATAATGAAAACGAAAAATCAACAGAGGGTGAGCAATTTGAAAAATATATCGCCCCTTCTATGGGTGATTTATGGAGTGCTTGTAAAAAATTATCAAGATTTAATGATGTTAAAAAATTAGTGAAGTATCAGGAGATTGTTGGGGCTTATGAAGATCATGAGGGTAAGAAGAAAGATGTAGAAGATATAGAGCTACTTTTATCGTTATGTGACACCTATCAATCTCTTGAACAGTTAAAAGAATGTGAACAGGAGATAATAAACACCTTTATTTCAGAAGCAAAAAAGACCATTCTTGATGAGACAAACTTTATACATAAAGTGCCGAAAGATTCTTGGAGCGCTCATAATCACTTTATTCGCACCTTAGGAAGACGCTCCCCGAAACAACAACGGTTAAAACTTTTTACGACCAATTACGACTTAGCTTTTGAACAAGCCGCATCCAATACCGGAATGATTGTTATTGATGGTTTTGAGTTTACAAGCCCGGCAAACTTTAATCCTGCTTGGTACCAATACGATGTTGTGAATCGCAATCAAAATAATAGTTATCTATCCAATTTATTTCATCTCTATAAACTGCATGGATCCGTTGATTGGAATAATAAAAATGGTTTAACACAAAAAATTAATATTGAAAATGGTTTATCAGCTGATCCTGTTTTTATCTATCCGAGTAGGAATAAATATGAGGTCTCTTATGAATCACCTTATATAGATATGATCTCTGCTTTTTTAGAAGCGGTTAAACAACCGAAAACGGCACTTATCTGTATAGGTTTTGGGTTTAATGATAATCACTTAAATAATGCAATTACTATGGCATTGCGGACAAATCCAGAGCTGATGCTGCTTGTAGTGACATTATCACTATTTGATGAGGCATCCTCTTTTAACACAGATATTAAAGGTAAGCTCTCAAGTGCGATTAACGCCGGTGATTCTAGAGTTATGATGATTGATACTGACTTTGCTATATTCAGTCAAGAATTATTACCTAACCGACATATTCAATCCCCAGAAGAGAAATTGATGGAAAGCTTTACCAAAATTTTAGAGGGAGGAAGCAATGAACGATAATGCTAAGTGGTTTTCTCCTCATGATCCTAAGCGCAGGATTGGCAGTTTAATTGATGTCTCTGCAACAGAAGCGAAGATTAACCTTACAAAAGCAGGAAGTGGTGAGCAGTCTTGGCTTATGGGGAGTAGAGTTTCCGTGGGGGAGGTGAATGAGTTTGTTTTTATCGAGTGTGGTGAGTATACGATTCTAGCTCGTGTTGTAAAGGTATGGTTAGAAAGTGGGGAGCGCTTAAGTGTAGATCAATTGGATGACCAACTCCCTGAAAATAATCCAATTGGTTTAGTGCAATTGTTGGTTAGCCTAGATGTCCAAAATGGTAAAAATTATCGAGGAATTAAGCAATATCCTCGTTTAGGTGTTCAAGTTTATGCGGCTCATCCACAGCTTGTTGCATTGATTGCTGAAGGATCACTCCATTTAGAGGGTAAATTACAACTTCCTATTGCGTCTATGCCTCATGATGAAACGGTAACGGTAAGCGTAACGCCAGAAAATCTATTTGCTCGTCATTGTGCGATTTTGGGCTCTACGGGCGGTGGTAAGAGCTATACAATGGCAACTCTCCTCGAAAATGTGGAAAGATTAGGCGGAAAAGCACTGTTAATTGATGCGACAGGAGAGTATAAAAATCTGCCCTGCGATAGTTATTATGTTGGCAATAATAATGTTTCAAGAGATAAGCAGACTACCTATCCTCATTGGCTCTTTACTGATTCTGATATTAGAGCACTTTTAAGGCCTGCGGGGCAAACGCAAGCGCCTAAGTTAGATGCCGCAATTAAGAGTTTAAAAGTTATTATTCACCAAGGTAGGAGTGATATTTTAGTTAAAGCAAATCAGGAAAAAGAGTTGATAGAGAGAGATTTATTAGCAGTTGAGTCACAAGAATTGCAAGGAAAGGTTTGTAAGTGGTCATTTAAACTTTTAGGAGAACAGATAGAGGAGGAGTGTGTTTGGCCTAGTGCCGATTATGGTAAAGATATCACTAAGTGGGGTGACAAACACATAGGTGAGTTTGGACACTGTTTAAGCTTAATTTCTAGAATAGAAGCAATGGCATCCAATAAACATCTAGATTGGATGCTCGATTGTGACGATGAGCTAACAATGATTCCTAATTTGCTAGAAGACTTTTTAAGTGAAAATGATCAATCCATTTTACGCCTTGATCTTTCAGCAGTGCCTTTTGAGGCGCATGCACGTGAGTTGTTAGTAAATGCAATTGGGCGAAAGCTATTGACATTAGCGAGAGAGGGTAATATCTCTCATGATAAACCTTTATTGGTTTTTATTGATGAAGCACACCAATTTCTAAATAAAACCATAGGTGAAGAACATAATGCGTTTAATTTAGATGCTTTTGGGAATATAGCTAAAGAGGGGCGCAAATATGGGCTGAATGTTGTCATTGCTACACAACGACCACGAGATATTCCGGAAGATGTGTTGAGCCAAATAGGTACATTAATTGTTCATCGCTTAACTAATGAGAGAGACCAAGAGGTAGTAAAGCGCTCTGTTGGAGCAATTGATTATCGATCAGCCTCTTTTTTGCCAGCATTAGGGCAAGGAGAAGCTCTGTTATTAGGTGTGGATTTCCCTTTTCCAATGACGGTGCAGATCAAAATGCCTAACATAAAACCGGAATCTTGTAGCGCAATTTTTTCGGGAGTTTGGGGAAGGATTTAAAAAAACCGTCAAGGATCGCTTGACAGTTCAATGAATAATGAGGAAAGAGAACGAGTATGAATGGTGAGGCTTTAATGCTCCAAGAGGAGTATAGCGCGAAGATTCCGGCGTTGATGTTGCTGGCAAATTTGGGGTGGGAATATCTTTCCCCTAAAGAGGCGATGGCGCTTCGGGGTGGGCGGGATCAGGTGATTTTAACGCCCATTTTGCGTGAGGTACTAACGGCGCGTCAATTTGTGGTGCAGGGGAAGCCCCATTCGCTCGATAAGAGTGGAATTGATAATTTAGTTGGGCATTTAAAGCGGGCCAATCTTGCGGAAGGTCTGCTAAAAGCCAATGAGGGAATCTATCACGATCTTCTCTATGGGATCTCCATTACCCAATTTATCGAGGGGCGGGCGACCAATCAGACGATCTCAATGATCGATTGGGAAACGCCGGAGAATAACCGCTTTCATTATACTGAAGAGATGGTGATTAAACGCGCCAATAGTGAGCGCGATCGCATTCCCGATATTGTCCTTTTTGTCAATGGGATTCCCTTTGCCGTCATTGAGGCGAAGCGCCCGGATCAACATGGTTTACGTAAGCCGACGATTGGGGAGGGCATCTCGCAGATGATCCGCAATCAACGCAATGAGGAGATTCCGCAACTCTTTATCTATACTCAACTACTTCTCTCCATTAATGGCCTTGATGGGCGCTATGGAACGACGGGAACGCCGGCGAAATTTTGGGCGAAATGGAACGAAGAGGCGATGGATGAGGCGGCGCTCTCTGAGATTAAAAATCGTCCGGTACCGCTTGAGCTGCAAAATAGGATCTTTAACGATCGGCCAACAAAGATTCGTGAGTGGTATCAAACCTTAACGCAGGCACCGCTTGCGGTAACGGGGCAAGATACGCTGATGATCAGCCTCCTAAAAAAGGAGCGTTTGCTTGAAATGGTGCGAAGTTTCATTCTCCATGATATTAAATCAGGCAAAATTGTGGCGCGTTATCAGCAATATTTTGGCGTTAAAGCGTTACTCAATCGAATTACGCAGACAGATCATGAAGGGCGGCGACAAGGGGGCGTGATTTGGCATACGACGGGATCGGGGAAATCGTATACCATGCTCTTTTTAAGCCAAGCGCTGTTGCAAGTTAAGGCGTTAAAACAGTGCCGCATTGTGGTGATTACCGATCGGGTTGATCTTGAGGGACAATTGAGCCAAACGTTCCAAAGTGGCGGAGCGCTCGTGGGTAAGCAGGATTATCATTCGGCGATGGCCACCTCCGGTAGACGTCTTGCAGAGCAGATTGGGCGAGGTAATGAGCGGATTATCTTCTCGCTGATTCAAAAATTTAATACCGCGGCGCAACTGCCTGAATGTTATAACGATAGCGCCGATATTATTGTCTTAATTGATGAGGGGCATCGTTCGCAAGGGGGTGAAAATCATCAACGTATGCGGAGCGCGTTACCGAATGCGGCGTTTGTTGCCTTTACAGGAACGCCCCTTCTAAAAGAGGATAAGACGCAGAATCAATTTGGCTCCATTATCCATGCCTATACCATGGAGATGGCGGTACGAGATAAGACCGTTACGCCACTGCTTTATGAAGAGCGAAAACCGAAGCTCGATGTTAATGAAGCGGCGATTGACCATTGGTTTGAGCGGATTACCGAAGGATTGACGGAGAGCGAAGCAGCGGATTTAAAGCGCAAATTTTCCCGTAAGGGGGAGATCTATCGCGCTGAGGATCGCATTCGGCTGTTTGCCTATGATGTCGCCACCCATTTTAATACCAATATCGATCATGGCCTTAAAGCACAGCTTGCTTGTGATAGTAAAGAGGAGGCGATTCTCTATAAAAAATATCTCGATGAAGTGGGCTATTTTGAATCGGCGGTGGTGATTAGTCCGCCCGATACGCGTGAGGGGAATCGAGATCTTGATGAATCATCTAAGCCGCTCGTTCATGAATGGTGGGAAAAGAATGTTGGCGGGCAAGATGAGCGCGATTATACCAAAGGGGTGATCGATCGTTTTGAGAAAGATCCCAACTTAAAAATGTTAATCGTGGTCGATAAACTCTTAACGGGATTTGATGAGCCGCAAAATGCGGTGCTTTATATCGATAAATCACTACGCAACCACAATCTGATGCAGGCAATTGCGCGGGTAAATCGCCTGCATGAAAAGAAAGAATTTGGACTGTTGATTGATTATCGGGGCATTTTAGCGGAGCTCGATACGGCGATTAGTGATTATCAGGATCTGGCAACGCGGACGCAGGCGGGCTATGCCATTGAGGATATTCAGGGGCTTTATCATGAGATGAGTACTGAATATCGCCGTCTGCCGATGCTCTATAAAAAACTTTGGGCGATCTTTGATGGCGTTGCCAATAAAAACGATCTTGAGCAGTTGCGCCGTCGATTAATCCCGAACCTCGAGCAGAAAAATGGTTACTCCATCGATCATAATCAAGAGATTCGAGATGATTTTTATGAGGCACTCAGTGAGTTTGCGAGCTGTTTGAAAATTGCCCTGCAATCGGCGGGCTTTTATCGTGATCCGCGGGTGACCGAAACGTTAATTACTGAGTATAAAAGAGCCTTAAATAACTTCACCGCATTGCGCCAAATTATCCAGCAAGATAGTGGGGAGGCGATCGATTATGATCTCTATGCCGATAAGGTGAAAAAGCTACTCGATCGTTATGTTGCCGGCGTTCACATTGAGAGCAGTGGCGATCTCTACTCGCTTAACCGCATTAAAGCTGAAGAGAAGGCCTACGGCGAGATGAGCGAAGATGAGCTCAAAGAGCATGAAACGGAGATTCGTAACAAAACGGATGTGATTAAAACACAGATTACCCGCGAAATTGAGGATCATATGGGAGATGATCCCTTTGCACAAGAGGCCTTTTCGCGTCTATTACGTAAAACAATTGCAGAGGCGGAAGGGTTATTTGATCATCCCTATAAACAATTATTACTCTTTGAGGCTTTAAAAGAGGATGTGGACGAGCGCCGCCTAGACTCCATTCCCAAAGCGATTCAAGGGACCAGTGCGGGGCGTTATTATGGGCTCTTTTTTAAGGTTGTCCCAAGTCTGTTGGCCGATGGACTAGCAGATGGGAGCGCGTCTGAGGCTAAATTGCTCGCCTTTGCGAAGCATATTTCAGAGATTGTCGATGAGTCGATTCAATATAATTCTCTCGATCCCGATAATATTGAAAAAAGCATTCAAAAAGCTTTATTGCCGAAGGCCTTTAGCTATTATCGAGAAGAGGGATTGGGGTTAGAGCAGGCGAAAGCGTTAGTGGAGTTGGTTAAAAAGAGCGTACGGACAGGCATTCAATAATGGATCAATCATTATTAATTCAACCATTTGTACAGCCCTATGAAACGGGAGACTATTGCTTTTATTACGACAGGCATCCCATAGGATTTTCACGCGTAGCGAGCCGGTCTAAGCGCGATATTGTGCAGATTAAAGTGCATCCGACGTTGGAAGTGGAGGTATTAGCGCCAGAGTCGATGAGTGATGAGGCGGTACTTGAAGCGGCTAAACGTCGCGGGCGTTGGATCTTTAATCAGCTTAAAGCCTTTTATGAAAATCAATATTATGTGACGCCGCTGCAATATAGAAGTGGGGAGACCCATTATTATTTAGGCCGGCAATATCAGCTTAAAATCTATCAAGATCGAAATGAACGTGTCCGTTTGATGCGCGGTTATCTTGAGGTCTATACCGAAAAAGAGGGGCGCGATGCCATTCGATCATTGCTGCATACGTGGTATTTAGAAAAAGCCCGAGATTATTTTAAACGGCGTTTAGCGGTATTATTGCCGAAAGCGAATTGGGTTAATGAAACGCCCCCGATCCGATTACAAACCATGAAAACGCAATGGGGAAGCTGCTCGAAACAGGGGCGACTCACTTTTAACCCCTATCTTGTAAAAGCCCCGCAAGAGGCGATCGATTATGTGATTTTGCACGAGCTATGCCACATCGCGGAATATAATCATAGCGAACGTTTCTATCAGCTGATGGATAGCGTCATGACCTATTGGCGCGAGGTTAAACAGCGCCTCGACAATAATGCCTATAAATATCTCAATGGGGTTAAGTTTCAAGAGTGATGGGGGTGATTGTTTATTCCCTTTCTTCTAATAATAAACGATACATAAACCGACTGGCATTCGATAAGAAATATCTTCCGGAGGATGTTTTGTGCATTAAGCCTCGATCGACCATAAGATTTTCAATGGAGTTAATAAATGGAGTTGATATATTGCAGGCGTTTAAAATGCGTTCATGCTCTTCTTCTGATCCAATATCGTTAATCATTTGAGCATTAATCCCGTCAGTGGGTTCTTTTAGAATTTCTGGAGAAATTCCACGAGAGGCTAAGCCACGACATAATACAATTAGGATTACTTGAAGATTGGCACCAATATCATTGATGGAATCTCTGTCAGGGCGAGCAATGTAATAGGCGTCATCACCAATTGCAATAATCTTAAAGCCAAGCAGGGCGTATAGTTTTTTATAGATATCAATATGTTTAATTAATTCAGAAAATTTGATCGATAATGTTAATTCATTGTTGAGCATTTCATACTTATTGATAACTTTTCCGCCGATAAAGTCTTTATAAATCTCTTTGGTAGCAATCGGATCTAATTGCATGATATCTACGACACTTTGATCATTGATGGGGCGCTCATCGTGTAATTTCATATTGATTTTTCTCCACAATTTTTTTGATAGGGTAGCTAAGTTCGTGCTCGTTATACTGTATGGTGTTACGTTTTAACGTGGTGGTAATGGTGTATTTCTTATATAAGAATGCTCGAGCATCATAGATATCTTTCAATGAGTATTGATCTAGTTTATTCGATAAATAGCGATGGATTTCAAGGTACAGATCATCACACTCTGTTGCATGAAATGAATGCATTAATCGTTTAATTCTTTCCACTCGTTTGCGTTTGAGAATATGCTCTCTAACATCGATAATTTTCTTAGCGGGAATATGTTTTTTGCTTTGGAATGCCTCCACATCTTTTAGATTGCTTCTAATGTATTCGTATGCTTCTTGGGTATTCAAATCGCTGGGGAGCTCAATTAAAGGTTTTGTTAAACTGCTACGTGACCAGCTGATTAATTGATTGAAAATCGTCGCACGGTGGAAGAACTCATGTTGTGAAGAGAGTGTTTTTCCGGTTAGCTTACTATCTAGTTGATTGATGATTAATGAATTAAGCTCATTGTAATGTTGCTCAATTGCATTGTAGAGTGCGCGTTGTCTTTGATTCATCTCGACGTATTGATGCAGTTTACGCCGAATCTGGGTAATGACTTCAACAAATGATAATAAACGCATTTCTATGGTGGCTATTGCACTTGCTTCTTCATAGAACGTTGTTTGACTGAACGCCTCTCTTATTTTTCTAATTAAATAGATTGCTGATGAATCTTTGGTCATCGCTTCTTCAGTAAGAAAAGCAAGAGTCGGTAGTATATTCCGTTGATAGATGCGGGTAATTTCTGCAAACGCTTTTTTTACTTGTTCCGTTGGGGAGTGTTTTTCAAAATTATGGCTATCGACAATTTCAGATAAACGTTTAGCGCTGCCATCTAATGCTCGGACATTATGTTCTATTTTAGAAAAGATCTCCTGCATAATAGTCATGAGTGCGTCGAGGTGTTCCATAAACTCAGGATTATAATGACTATAGTGGCCTTGTTGTTGAACAAAATAATCATATTGTGTTTTAATCTGAGCATAGATTATGTCTAAATCTGGCTGGCCTAGTTCTCTTAATCGTGTGGAATCGATATTTTTAATCACCGAAAGCAGATCATTTTGAATGCGAAAAATGCCTTTTGCATCATTCATATAGGCGAGTAAGTTGCATTGCTTTAGATTATCTAGAGAGAGTGCGGAAGCGATTCGTTTTTGATCGTGCGTATCGGCTACTTTTTTCCGGATATAACTTTGTAAGATACTTTCATATACGGATATTTGAAATTCTGAAATAGTTTTAGATTGCACATTGTAGTAGTCAATCAGATTAAAAAAGATTTCAATATGCTGGAATAAAATCGAAAGCGTATGTTGAGCATTTGTTTTCATAATAGTGACTATTCGTTTAAATTAATTAAACGCTCTTCCATGCCTTGGAAATAGATGGTTTGAGCTTTATCGTAGACAGGGACATCGATGGCCTGGAAGCAGGATAGATCATGATAGAGATCTAAAACGCTTGCGATTGTGCCAGTTGACTCCGGTGTTGCTGCAAATAGTATGAGATTTTGCTCAGTAACAATTTTATGAATTTCATGCAGATTATCTTCATCGAGTTTACCTATCTCATCAAATACGACTGGCAATTGAAGTTGTAAATCCTCTGGAATCATGCTCTTAAATAAGATTGCAAGTATAATCGCATTCACCATAGAGTTTGTACCATTTGATTGGGGTACTTTTTCTTTTTTCCCATTTCTAAAAAATGAATAGTTGATCTTTTCAATAATTTTAGCAATATCAATCTTTTTAGATGACTTCACGTAAAACGAAGCATGAAAAGCTTGAAGATTATCATATAGTTCTGGTGGATAGGTGCTGTTTTGCATATTAGACATTTTATTGATAGCTTTTACAGCGGCGGTATAGAGAGGATGATAGCTCGTTTCAATGGTGACATTGTCAAGATTCGATATTTGATAGCCCGATAGTTGTTTATTAAGGCCATTGACATAATTATCGATAATCCCTTTAGTTGCCGTGATGATACGGATCGATGCCGCAACGGTATTGTTGTGCGCCTGTAAATGGTTATAGAAATTCGATTTTTGTAACTCTAAGGTATCAAAGGTTTTCTTAAGAGCAGTATAAAATATTGCAAATGATCTATTTGCTAGGTTAACGGTGTGCTTCTCCTCAGGACTCATCTCAATTAATTTATACTCTGCAAAGATATGCAGTGTTTGAATAAGAGTATTATTGAGTTCGCCGATCAAGGTGAGATTGTTTTCAATCATTCTAAGGGATTGCTCTACATCTTGATGGTTGTACTCATCAATCCGTTTTAACGAAGGTAATTCTGATAGGTCAGAGGAATTCCTATCAAGAAGGCCTCTATTGCGCAGAGCTAACGTATCTAGTTTTACATCAATTTTTTGAATGTCAGATAATGTTTTTTGATTTCGATCATAGGTCGATTTGGAAAGGTTAAACTGCTGCGTAAGATCGTTTATTTGCTCCGCCAATATCTCTTTTGTTTCTTGTTTTAGTAAGAGTTCATCATTGTTTTCTTTTAATTTTTTCTGACGTTCGGTCAGCTCTTTACGTAAATTTTTCTCTCCCATTAAGTTATCTAAGTGTGATTGGATTAATGTTTGATTTTCTTTGAGCTTTAAGAGAGATTGCACGCGCTCTTGTGACGATCCTTTGCTATATTGATGCAGTGAATATCGCTCTTTTTCTAATTCAGCGATGTTCTTTTGCTGGTTCTCTATCTCTGTTGAGAGGTTTAACGTAGTCTCTTTATCAGAATAATGTTTAAAGGGTATTTTAGAGAAAGGGTGATCGCTTAAGGCCAGCATGCCCTTTTGATTAGTAAAAAGATTGGTAAAGTCAGTGATAATTTGTATTTCATTTGGTGACGCAATCGCGTTAAGGCTAGTAAAATCCTCATTTAAGCTAAAGAGTACAGAGCTTGAGTGTTCTGTGAATTGATCTAAGAAGCCACTTCGGTTTTGGATCTGATTAAGAGTCGATTTTAATGAGCCGATTTTCGATTGAGCATCTCTAATTTCTTCGCTCAGTTCAGTTAAGCGTGCTGTGGTGTCCTGTTCATTGTGTAGAGCTGTAATCCTCCCTTTTTTAACACCATTTAAAAGTAGAAGATTCTTCATGGTTTATTGAAGCTGGCACGGCGGCACAGATCCAATTGCTGAATGTGGTCGTTCGTTATTATAACTCCATAACCATTTTGTGGAATAAATTT
>JAAZCI010000005.1 GCA_012513365.1 Lysobacteraceae bacterium | reverse complement strand
CTTAAGCGCAGTTTTTTAGCCGGTGGCCTCAATCAAGATAATTTAGTCGAGGCGTTAGCCTTTAACAGTTACGGCGTCGATATTAATTCTGGCGCAGAGCGTGCGCCGGGCAAAAAAGATGCCGGCATGCTGAATACCCTTTTTCAAATAATGACAGATAACTTAGTAGGAGCAAAACAATGAATCGTTTAGACCCATATTTTGGTGATTTTGGTGGCCAATTTGTACCAGAGATCTTAATTCCAGCGCTCGATCAGCTTGAGTCGGCGTTCATTGATGCGCAAAATGATCCGGAATTCCAAGCGGAATTTACCGATCTTTTAAAGAACTATGCCGGGCGTCCAACCGCGCTCACAAAATGCCGTAATTTAACGGAAGGCACAAACGCGACGCTCTATCTTAAACGGGAAGATCTATTGCACGGCGGGGCCCATAAAACCAATCAAGTATTGGGGCAGGCACTTCTTGCAAAACGCATGGGAAAAACCCGTATTATTGCTGAAACCGGTGCCGGTCAACATGGTGTTGCTACCGCGATTGCGTGCGCGCTTTTAGGGCTTGAATGTAAAATTTATATGGGTGCAAAAGATGTGGCGCGTCAGTCGCCGAATGTCTTTCGTATGAAACTGATGGGTGCGGAAGTGGTCGCTGTTGAAACCGGTTCAAAAACTCTTAAAGATGCCTGTAACGAGGCGCTTCGTGACTGGTCTGCAAATTACGAAGATACGCACTATCTCTTAGGCACGGCGGCAGGCCCGCATCCTTTTCCCACCATTGTGCGCGAATTTCAAAAGATGATTGGTGAAGAGACGAAACGTGAAATTTTAAAACGTGAGGGACGACTTCCCGATGCAGTGATTGCTTGCATTGGCGGTGGCTCAAATGCGATCGGCATGTTTACCGATTTTATTCCTGAAACGGATGTGAGATTAATTGGTGTTGAGCCTGCGGGAAAAGGGATTGAAACCGGCGTTCATGGCGCATCTTTAAAGCACGGCACGCTCGGGGTCTATTTTGGGATGAAGGCGCCGATGATGCAGGATGAGGATGGGCAAATTATGGAATCCTACTCCATTTCAGCAGGGCTTGATTTCCCCGCAGTTGGCCCGCAACACGCCCATCTTGATAGCATTGGTCGCGCCGAATATGTCTCGGCAACGGATAAAGAGGCGTTAGGTGCCTTTCAAGATCTGTGTCACCGCGAAGGAATTTTACCGGCGCTTGAATCATCGCACGCGCTTGCCTATGCGCTCAAAATGATTCGAGACAATCCTGAAAAAGAGCAGTTATTGGTGGTGAATCTCTCCGGACGGGGCGATAAAGATATTTTCACGGTGTATGACATTTTAGAAAAAGAGCTTGAGAAATAGGAGGGAAAGACGATGACACAACAACATTCAACCGGGCGTTACGCCAAACTTTTTACCCGTTTAGAGGCCAATCAGGAAGGCGCGTTTGTTCCCTTTGTGGTACTTGGCGATCCTGGCTTTGAGGCGTCGTACAACATTTTGGTGACATTGATCGAAAATGGGGCCGATGCCCTTGAACTTGGGATTCCTTTTTCCGATCCGCTTGCCGATGGGCCAGAGATTCAAACGGCGGTGCTTCGCGCATTTGCGGGGGGCATTAATGTGGAAAAATCCTTTGAGCTCATTCGCCGCATTCGCCAAAACTACCCCAATATTCCGATCGGACTACTGATGTATAGCAATCTAGTGCAGAAAAACGGGATCGATCATTTTTACCGTAGGGCAGAAGCGGCGGGAGTTGATTCCGTTCTCGTTGCGGACGCGCCATTGCGTGAATATGCCGAATTTATGAAGGCGGCAGAAGCCCATAATATTGATCCGATCTTTATCTGTCCCCCGAATGCAACGCCAGAAATGCTTGAGAAAATCGCCGAATTGGGCGCAGGGTACACCTATTTAGTTACCCGTGCAGGGGTCACCGGTGTCGACCAAGCGCTAACAACGGATGTCGCGGTGCGGGTAAACGAGCTAACAAAAGTGGGCGCACCTCCAGCGATTCAAGGCTTTGGCATTAGCACCCCTGAACAAGCAGCATTTTACATTCAAAGTGGCGTAAAAGGGGTGATTAGCGGATCGGCCATTGTGCGGATTATTCGCGAGAATTTAACCGACGAAGCGGTGCGTATATCAAAGCTTGGGGAATTTGTTCGTACTATGAAAGCGGCCACTAAGTTTAAACAGTCAGCATAAGGATGATGATTATGGCACTTCAATTACAGGTGGTTTACCGAGATCAAAGAGAACTGAAAAAACGATGGCGAGGGGTCTTTTAAGATGACACGCTATTGCCCCAAATTTTATCGTTATACAAGGAATTGACCATGAATTTATTAACATCCCATCGTATTCACGCAAGAGCTTCAGAGGAAACCTCTGATCGCCCCATCAACCTTTATCGTTTTGAGAGTGCCGTTTCCTATAAAGCCGATCCACTTGCGCTCTATCACGGATTAACTCAGGGGAACAAAAATACACTTCTCTATGAGTCAGCCGATCTTGACCATCAACATGCGCTCAAAAGTTTTATGATTATTGATGCGAGCCTTCGGATTGCGGGGCTTCGTGATGAGGTAACAGTAACAGCGCTCACCCTAAACGGGGAGGGCATGCTTAAGATTTTGGCAGAAAGTGCATTAAAACCCTATCTGAGCGAAAAAAATCGCAAAGCGCTTCGCTTTAAATTTAAAGAGGAGCATCCCCATTCCCCCATCGATATTTTGCGTACGATTCAAGCTCTTGCCGATCCCGCGCGAGATAACGATTATTCGCTCTTTTTAGGCGGACTGCTTGGCTATGATCTCGTGGGTTTTTATCATGGCATCACCATTCCTGAGAAAAATCGCACCCACGATATGGTGGTCTATCTTGCGGAATCGATGGTGGCGATTGATCATGTGACGAAAACGGCGACGCTGCAAATCAATCAATATGGTGATGATGCCGAGCTTGAGATGCAACTACGTGACCGATTTGTGGAGCTTAAAGAAGCAATTGCGGAGCGTTATACACTTCCTGAAGCACCTAAACAAGTTACAAAACCAGAGGTAATTGAGAGTGATGAAACCCACTTTTTAGAGAGCGTCACTGCGCTAAAAGAACGGATTAAGAGCGGTGAATTTGCTCAAATTGTGCCCTCACGAACCTTTAAAATTGCGTGCGATTCTCCGCTTCATGCTTATGCGCGTCTTAAAGCGTCTCATCCGAGCCCATATCTTTTTTATCTCAATGATGCCGATTTTGTCCTCTTTGGCGCGTCACCGGAGCGGGCGCTTAAGTTTGATCGAATCAGCCGTGAACTTGAGCTCTATCCCATTGCCGGCACAAAACCCCGTGGGCGGATTGACGGGGAAATTGATCCAACGCTCGATGAGCGCATTGAAGAAGAGCTTAAAAATGACCCCAAAGAGGTGAGCGAACATATGATGCTCGTCGAGCTTGCAAAAGAGGATTTAGCCCCGATCTCGGAAGCGGATTCGATCATTGTGCGCGATCTGATGAAAATTGACCGTTATGCCTATGTGATGCATCTTGTCTCGCGGGTTCAATCGCGGTTACAACCTGGTCTTGATGCCTTTGATGCCTACATTGCGACGATGAATATGGGTACTTTAACCGGTAGCCCGAAAGGCCATGCGATGGAGACGATCTACCAGATAGAAGATGAAGCGCGCGGAAGCTACGGAGGGGGAATTGGCTATCTTACAAGTTTTGGTGATCTCGATAGCTGTATTGTGATTCGCTCTGCGATGGTGAAAGAGGGTATTGCCAAAGTCCAAGCCGGTGCCGGAATTGTTGCCGATTCAGTTCCACAAACTGAGCTCGAAGAGACCCGCAATAAAGCCAGCGCAGTGGTGAGAGCGATCGTCGGTGAATAGTATTTATAGATAATTATATAAATATAATCATCACAATAATCTATGTTGAATGAGAAGCTTTAATATTAACAGTATTAAAGCTTTTTTATTGCTCATTATCTTAATAATAAGAGGACTCTATATAATAAACCCCTTTTATTTCAGTGGAATGACACAACTTACAATTATATAGAATGTATTTAAACAATAATAAATGTAATTAAATTTAATGTTTGTGTATAAAAGCTTTGAATAACGTATATTTTCAACTGATTAGGTTGTTTTTATTTGTCTTTAGTTAAGATCTTAAAGGATTGTATGTTGACGGCCTTAATTTGAAGCGCAATAAAAACAATACTGAGTCAGTCAAAACGTATGTTGAGTTGATTAGGCAGTTTACTAAGAAGATTTAGATTAGGAGTAATAGTACATTATGGGAAAAATGAATCTTAAGCAGTTATTAACAGTCGGAACCATTTTGATGGTGGGAAGTGTTTTTTCATCAGCGCAGGCACAAAACCAAGCAACAGGCACCATTGATGTCAAACTCACCTTGACTGAATCGTGTAGCGTCGGTGGGGCAGACTTAAAGCCGGGCGATAATATCAAAATGGGTGAGTTTAACTTCGGAACAGAACCTGCAAGTTACATTGGGGATTTAGAGGAATCGTTATCACTCAAAGTGCGTTGCGTTACCGCCAATCCTGTAAAACTAACATTAACGAGCGGTCTGTATGATACGCAACTCGCTGATTCCCGTGCAATGAAGAGTACTGATGGGGATGTCTATGTTGGCTATAACGTCTATAAACAGCCTTTAAAAGTAGATAAAGTGTCCAATGGCGATGTTTTTTATGAACAGCCAGCCAATACTGTTGAAGAGCAAACTGTTGTGTTACATGGTGTTGCAACGATGGTTTCGGGAGGCGGTTATAAGCCGGGCGATTATGCCGATACTTTAACGGTTAATGTCGATTTCTAAAGCGAACGGGAATCTTAATAATGATGAGAAATACCAAACGTTTTTTAATCGGGATGTTTGGTATTTTTTTGCTTAGCCAGAGTCCCGCTGTTGAATGCATGCAAAGTAGTGGCAATTGCGTTATTAAGGTGAGTGCAACGATTACAGAAGGCTGTTCGATCTCAAGTCAATCGGATAATGCCCCATTGGGTATGTTAGATTTTGGTGTCCATCCTGCGTTAGGAAGAGGTGATCTCTATGCAAGTTTTACCAGCAATAGTGCAATCACTTTTCTGTGTACGCCGGGATTGACACTGCAGATGAGTATTGATGGGGGAAATCATTATTTGGAAAGTCGGCGACTTGAAAATATGGGGAGCTATATCTCCTATACGCTCTATTTCGATAATGCCTTTCAAAAAGAGATTGGCATTGGCGTTCCTGTAAATATCTCACCCAATGCGGATGGAACATTGGTTCTACCGGTTTATGGGGCGTTAACCTTACCGGAAACGGGGCCTTCAGGACTGTATCGAGATACATTAACGGTCACAATTACTTATTAATAATGGATATATAGAGAGATGTCATCTAATAATCGAGTCGGTGTGATTTGTGCGGTATTTGCATTGATTGCAATCTCCTTTTTTTATATGTTTTCATCGGCGGCGTTACTGATTTGGCCAACGCGATTGCATATGGAAAAAAATGAAAAATCCGTAGCGATTTGGATTGAAAACCAAGGAAATGAAGAGCAGATGCTACAAGCTCGCGCATTTTTATGGACTCAAAAAGAGGGGAAGGATCAGCTCACGCCTCAAGCGACTGTGATGGTGAGCCCGCCCATGGCGAAAGTGGCTCCCGGCGCTAAACAGCTCTTTCGTGTGGTAAATAAAATCCCGGCACCTCAAGGGACGCTACAGACCTATCGCATTATTGTGGATGAGATCCCTAAAAAAAGTACGCCTAAACCACTTGATTTTGACACAGATGTTCAGCAAGGGGTGAAGTTTCAGTTTCGTTACTCCATTCCGCTTTTTATCTATGGTCAAGGATTGCAAGAAAAAGCGCGTTTAGCCCTCTCTAATGAGGCTATTTTAGAAAATCTCTCATGGAAGATTAGAGAAGAGAGCGGAACCCGTTGGCTCGAGATCAGCAATAAAGGCGCTTATTATCTCCATTTAACAGACATTTCGTTTGATCAACCGGCAAAGTCTACGGGAAGTGGTGAGTTATCCGGTTATATTTTGCCAAAAAGTACCGTGAAATGGCCTCTTCCTCAAAAAATAGTGATTGGCGATCGATTACATGCGATTTTAAATGGAAAGGATGCCATCGTTCTCTCCAAATAGAGACAATGATACATGGGTAAAGATCAATTAAGTGAGCGATTTCAAGGAATGGTTGAAAGTAGAGTAGAACCTCTATCGAGAGTTTTATTGAGGTCTCTTTTTAAGGCATTCACACGACTATTTTTATGGAGTATCCTCTCCATTCAAATGCTCTTTGCGGCGGATCATCCTGCCGAAGATATGGAGCTTTTTTTAGAGCTCATTGTCAATGATGTGTCAACCGGGCACGTGGCGCTGATTGATTATAAAAAGCCCTACTATTATATCGATACTGGTGATCTAAAAGAGACGCCGATCTTATTTGAGTATTTAGAGGATCAAACGAAGGGCACTATTGTGACGTTAAATGCTTCTGATGATGTGAGTGTGCGCTATAACGAAGAGTGGCAACAACTCTACATCACCGTGCCGACTCAGTGGCTTCCAAGACAATCGATCGGTTATGGATCGCGCGAGACGGTGGAATCGTACACGAGTTTTGGCGCCATTGTTAATTACGATCTTTACGCCTCTAAACCCCGCCATAATAGTGGGAGCCTCAATAGTTGGGGGGAGTTTAGACTTTTTGGAGATTACGGAACGATTAGCCATTCGGGGGTTTATAATCATTATTTCGGCAGTGAAAGCTACCAGAAAAATCGCTATACCCGTTACGATACTTATTGGCAATATTCCGATGAGGATAAGCTCTATACGCTCACGGTGGGAGATCTGATTACTCGGCCTTTAGTCTGGAGTAATGCGGCGCGTCTTGGTGGGATTCAGTTTTCACATAACTTTAAATTGCGCCCAGATCTGATTACCTATCCGTTGCCTGAATTTAGTGGTGAGGTTGGGCTCCCATCGACGGTTGATCTTATTATTAATGGCTCAAACTATCAAAGCAGTAACATTAATCCAGGGCCGTTTGATATTACCGATGTCACTCATTTAAGCGGTGCTGGTGAAGCGGTGGTAGTTACAACGGATGCGCTTGGGCGTACGGTGAGTATTAATGTTCCTTTTTATGTCACGTCTCGATTATTACGTGAAAATTTAATGGATTATACGCTCAGTGTGGGAACGTTGCGCCAACACTATGGTCAGAAAAACTTCTCCTATAGCCGTTATGCGATCGATGGAAGCATGCGCTACGGGGTAAATGACCATTTAACGGTGGAATTTCATAGTGAATTGGCCACCTCTTTAACGCTCGTTGGAGCGGGATTTGTTACCAATATTGGACGCATTGGGGATCTGAATGCCGCGCTCACATTAACGAATTATAAAAACAGAACCGGCACGCAACTCTACCTTGGGTATAACTATCTGCATCCGAAATTTAATTTTTTAGCGAGCTATATTCGTCGCAGCAGTGATTATCGAGATATTTCGAGCATCGATAGTGAATATGGCGTGGTGCCTGAAAGTTTACAGTTTACTTTTAGCATTCCGACTGAGCGATATGGCAGTTACAGCATCGGATTTTTCTCCAATCAATATCAGTATGAAGAGGGCAAACGGCGTAGTAATACCTTTAGCCTTGGGTGGAATAAATCATTAGGTGAATATGGGAATGTGTCTGCCTATATCAATCATCATAATAATTCCGATAATCGCTGGTCGGCGGCACTGCAGTGGACGATTCCCCTTGACAATGATTATGGGCAGGTATCGGTGGCGGCGAATCGAAATGACAGTAAAAATGATTCAACCTCGGTGTACTATAGCCGAAGTATCCCAAGTGATGGCGGGTTTGGTTGGAATCTTAATTATAAAAATAATCGCTCAAATGCTGATTACTATAATGCCGCGCTTAAATGGCGTAATCCGAATATTGAAATGCAGGGCGGTATGTATGGCTCGAGTGGCGATTATACCTACTGGTCGGATCTTTCAGGTTCGCTCGTTGCGATGGATGGAGAGCTCTTTATGGCCAATAGAATCTACGATTCCTTTGTGCTTCTTTCAGCGGATGGGGTGAGCGATGTGCCGGTGTTATATGAAAATAATGTGATCGGCCGTACCAATCAAAAAGGCTACTATCTCGTGCCACAAGTCCCTTCGTATTATGATGCCAAATATGAGATTGATGGGCTTGAAATTCCGGTCAATCTTAATGTACCAGAGCTTGAAAAACGGATATCGGTCAAGGCCAATAGTGGGTATGTTTTAAAATTCCCGGTGGAAAAAATTAATCCCGTTACGTTAACGCTTGTCGATGAGGCATCGGATTATATTCCTGTTGGTTCATACATTGAAACGGATCATGGCGAGGAGTCCTATGTCGGTTGGGATGGCGCTGTCTATTTTGAGCATCTACAAGCGATCAATCAATTAACGGTATATCTACCCGATGGAGAGCGTTGCTCCCTTGAGGTTGAGCTTAAAGCAGATGATGAGAGTGACAAATCCGCTGAGGCTAATATCCTCGATTTAGGGGAGTTCCGTTGCCATAAAGGAGGTTACAATGAGGATTAAATATGTTGTAAAAGGGCTTAGTCTTTTTCTGATTTTGCTCTCTTGGTTAAGTAATTTGGCCTTTTCACTAACATGGAATTGTGAAATTAATCACCCTACTCCAACATTGAATTTTGGTAATCAGACATCTTTTACCATAGGGACTAAGCTATTATCAGTGAATAGCTCAAGTGCAGGGCTTTTATGTGACCTTCCTAAGTTATCCTTTATTGTTAAACATGAAATTAACGTGACAGGGATGTTTACATCAGGGGCACAACCTGCACTTGTTAAGAGTGGTGGGGATCCTGCAGATCGAGTTTTCTATAAGCTGTATGTTGATAAGGATAAAAATGCGGATGTTGAGGTTAGGCATGGAGTAGAGGTGGACCTGAATAAGTCTTCATCAATCATCTCTGGAAAGGAAGACGTTATTGTGCCTGCATATGCGGATATTTTGCCACAAAGTGTTAATCTTTCGGCAGGAGTCTATACAGATACGGTTTTAATGAAGTGGTCTTGGAGACTTTGTACTGCAGGAATATTAAGTTGCATAGGGTGGAAGAAAGGAGAGGGAGAATCCACCATCACAATTAATCTCATTGTTACCGAAGATTGTAAAATTTCCGCCAGTGATATTAATTTTGGTTCTGCCCCGGTGACGGCGGCATTTTCTGATGTGGAAGGAACGATCAATATTATCTGCACCAAAGGGACGTTTTATAGCGCAGGGCTCAGTAAAGGAGATAATTTTTCTGGCTCAAGGCGCATGAAGAGCGGGAGCAATTTTATTGACTATGAGATTTATAAAGGCAATCAAGCTCATGAAGTGTGGGGCAATCAAGGCAGTGAGCGCCGAGATTCAGCAAGTGCCGATGAAAATCCCGGTGCCGGATGGGGCGGGACGAAAGCTCAGCGCTTTAATTATCGCGCTAAAATCTTACCCAATCAGCCCAATAAACCTGCGGGAACCTATATTGACCATATTATGATTGATGTCGAATTTTAAGTACATCACCTCTTGAGCCCTCTCCATCAATCACCTACACTAATTATAAAGGCATTGATTGAGGCGCTTCGTTAAATCGCTTTGCAAAGGGGACATTATGCGGATTATTAAATATGGTATCTATTCTCTATTAACGCTCGTTGTACTGCTGATCATCGGGATTGGGAGCATTGTGCTCTTTATCGATCCCAATCATTTTAAAGGGCAGATTGAGACGTTAGCGAAAGAGAAGGCGGGGATAGCACTCTCCATTTCAGGCGATCTTTCATGGACATTTTATCCATGGCTTGGAGTGACTTTTGAAGAGACCGCCATTGCGCCGGTAAGTGCGCCCGAAGAGATACTTGCGAAGGTTAATAATGTAGCGATTTCGCTTAAAGTGATGCCTTTAATTCAGGGCGATCTTGAGATGAGCCGCATCAAAATCGATGGGTTGACACTAAATGTGATTCGCGATCAAGCAGGCAAAAGCAATTGGGACTTTTTAGGTAAGCACGATTCTGAGGAAAGAGGGGGAAACAATGCTGTAACGGCTGATGCATCGAGTACGAAGGCGAAGCGGACGGAGGCTAAAGCGGCACGTTCGCTCAATATTAGTGGGATTGATATTGCCGGTAGCACCATTATTTATCACGACCAGGCACAGGGATTGCAATTAAATGCCGATAACATCAGTTTAAGTGCCGATGAGATTCGTCAAAATGGCCCGCATATTAGTCTAGGTGAGCTTAAAATCAAAGAGGGCGATATTACCTTTTTTGATTATACGAGCGGAAAAGCAGTGGCGTTTGAGGCGATTAAACTCAGTTTAGAGCGGCTTATTGCAGAAATTTTATCGGGCGAAAATGATGAATCGGGCATTAAGTTTTCTCTTGATCGTGTGGCATTAGGTAATTCAAAAATCACCTACAGTGAGCGGGATTCAGGCCTTAATCTTTGGTTGCAACCAAACGCCTTTGAGACGGGAAATCTCTATATCAATACGCTTTCGCAAAAAAACGAGCTCCCATGGCAAGTGGAAGGCATTCACCTAAAAGACGCGACGCTTTTTTATCGCGCTGATGGGGCAGACAGTTACCTTAAAGCGGAAGGATTGACGCTAACAAGCTCAAAGCTCGATTCCGGCAATAAGAGCGATTTGGCATTAAGCGGGCATCTCACAAAAGAGCATGTGATCGATCTGAGTTTTGATGGGAAAACGGCACTTGTTTATGATTTAGAAAATAGCCTCTATCAATTAAATCATCTCGCCTTAACCGCCGTAATTGATTCAATCGAGGGTGAGAAACGGGGCATTACGTTGAATGCCGGCGGGGAATTAACACTCGATTTAATGAAAGAACGAATCTATTGGAAAGCGCCTAACCTTAAGCTCAATCAGCTAAAACTCCCTCATGATATTGCGCTGCAGGGATTTAATCTGGAAACATTAACATTTGCCACAACGCTCGATCTTAAAAATCTTAACCTCCGCACATTTGTAACGGATTTAGGGATAACGCTCCCACACATGCAAAGCTCAAAAGCATTGACGAATCTATCGTTGTCGGGCGATCTTAAAGCAGGAATGAACCGCGTTGAGCTTACCAATCTTGCAATCAATCTTGACGGCACCTCTCTGCGTGGATCGGTATTCGCCAATGATTTGAGTAAAAAATCTTATACCATGCGATTAAGTGGCGATCGACTCAATTTAAATGATTATTTACCGCCGAAAGCGAGTGCCTCGAAAGGTGCCTCAACAAGTAATCAAAGTAAGAGTGCGCAAAACACATCATCGTTTGAAGCGCTTAAGGGAGTGACGCTAAATGCAGATTTTGCCCTCAATCAGCTTATTTATGATGCCTATACGATTAATCATTTGGATCTAGGCCTTTCGATTAATGATCGGCTCATTAGTCTCCATCGAGGTCGCGGCGAAATTTTTGGCGGAACTGTCGGCATTACTGGGAAAATAGATGGTCGCAGTGCACTACCGAGCATTGAGATCACGCCTGATATTCAAAATCTTGTATTGGGCGAGGCATTTAACGCCTTTGAGCTCAATATTCCGCTTACAGGACGCTTACAATTGTCAGGAAGTTTACGCACCAAAGGATTGGATAAAGCGCCGATTTTTGCCAATTTGTCGGGAAATCTTCGGGCCAATGTTTTAAACGGGGTACTCGAAGGGGTAAATTATGAGAAGGAGATCTGTCAGGGGCTTGCGATGCTCAATAAAGAGCGTCTGACCACATCGTTTAATCGTGCTTCAACGCCTTTTAATGCCCTTCGCGCGTCGCTTACGATTAAAAATGGCGTGCTCAATAATCAGGATTTGATGGTGGAGATTCCCGGTATTGATGCAAAAGGGGCGGGGAGTGTTAATTTAAACAATCAGACGCTCGATTACCGCATCGGACTTACCTTAAAAGGGGATCAGCGTGAGAATCGCGATCCTGCGTGTCGCGTCAATAAATATATCGCCAATACGCCGATTCCACTCCGTTGTCAAGGCTCATTTGTGAATGCCGGGAAAAATCTCTGCGGTCTTGATAATGACGCCATCGGTAAGATGATTGCAGAGATGGCCGGTAAAGCGGTGGAGAAAAAGATCGAAGAGACCGTGAAAGAGACCATTAAGCCAGAGATTGATCGAGTGTTAAAAGAGGAGCTTGGTGATCAGCTCGAAGATGTTAAAAATCTATTTGATGGGCTCTTTAAATAGATTTTCTTCGAAACTTAAAGGGCGCGTAGAGGAGGAGTCCGATTAGGATAAAGCCTAAGTAGCCCATTAAGGGGTAGAGATAGCCAACCACATCGGTAAATCCAAAACTGCTGAGGAGTAGTGCGACCGCCATTAATAAGACGATAAAGGGCTTGGATTGTTTGGTTTCCATCGGAACAAAGCGCGCGGAGACCACATAAAACATGCTCACCGAGGTGTTGTAGATCATCCCGAAAATAATCAGCATCATCAGCCAGCTTACAATGGGGGAAAGACTCGCCGTAATTGCAAGCAGCGGCATATCGGCAACGATCAGTTTTCCCGCTTTTGATGCGGTAATCGCTTCAATATTGGTAAAGAGATTAAAGTGCCCGAGCAGTAAAATCCCGCCGATTAAGAGCCCGCCGAGTGCGCCCCCTAAAAGGGCGTGCTTTGGGTTTTTCTCACAACTTCCAATGACAAGCGCCATGCCCGCACCGACTGCCATATTAAATGAGACGTGATTGAGTGCGGCAATTAGCCAATTTGGTAGTGTTCCGGGAAGGGTCTCTTTTGTTTTTAATACTAGTGGTTCAAGTTCGGTGAGCGGCGTTTGATTGTTAATTAGGCTGTAGCTGCAGATCGCGATTAAAAAAAGCAGTAAAAAAGGCGTCAATGCGCCGACAGCAATCACCACCTTGCGCGCGTTTAGCATAATGGTGAGTGCGGTAATCACTGCCATTAAGAGCGAGCCTTGCCAAAAAGGGAGATCAAATTGTTGATGGAGAATTGAGCCACCACCTGCGATCATGGCAACACCTGTTGAAAACATGGTGAGTAAAATCACAACATCAATCACAATGCCAAGCGGTTTTCCTGAGAGGGCGTAGAGCGCTTTATGTGGGGTTTTATTGCGAAAACGCTGGCCAATATAGACTAAAATCATACTGAAATAGGCATATAAAAGGGTGGCAATGATGAGTCCCCCCGTCCCTTTTAATCCAAAACTTGTGTAAAAGATAAGTGATTCTCGGCCGGTTGCAAAGGCAGCGCCGACAATGGCTCCAACCAGTGCAAATGCGACGATTAATATTCGACTCATAATGAGTTTTTGGCAAACCTTTTGTTAAAAAACGAATCCCTAGGATATCATGCCAAAGGCGTTTATGTATTCGGTCTTAAATGGCGAGGCAGATCGAGCGCATCGACCAAAATATCCCCTGCATATTGCTTACCTCGATTAAAATAGAGCGCCGGTTTATCCGATAAAAAGGTGAGCGTTGCCGTCGCATAAATCACCGCGCCGAAGGTTTCATGGGTGTAAGGATTAAGTCCTGATGGTGTATCAAGGGCAAGCACATTTTTCGTTTTCAACTCATTGAGAGACTCGATGATATCGCACCATTTTTGCGAGAGCGCACGATTGAGTCCAATGCCGAAAAGTCCATCAATGAGGCAGATATTTTTCGGATCGCATTCGGTTAATTCCTCAAGATTTGTAAGCGTCTCGATTTCCGGAAGAGCATTCAGACGGCAGAGCCTTAGCGCCTCCTGTGCTTGTGGGCTTATAACGGGTTCGGGGATAAAAAGAATCACGTTAAAGCCACGAGAATCGAGATTAAGCGCCACCCAAAGTGCATCGCCACCATTATTTCCTGTTCCAACGGCCACTAAAATTGGGCGACTTTTAGAAATATGGGCACTCACCCAGTCGGTGGCAGAACGCGCCGCTCGCTGCATTAGATCGATGCCTGCATGGTCAGCATCATGTTCAATCTGTCTTAACTGCGTTAAAGAATAAAACGTCATAATGAATCCCCCTCTCTTTCCTTTAGCTTATCAAAATTGATTGACAAATAGACAGGATTTTTAGATGATGCTTAAAGATTCATTTCATATGAATGTTTAATGGTAACCTTGGAATTAAACCGAACATGCAAACAGAAAATGCAAACAGAAAAGGAGCGGGTATGTTGCTAGATAAAACGGTATCAGTGGGGGCGGTTGTCGCGGAGCAATTTAGAGCGGCTGAGGTCTTTAATTTTTATGGCATTGATTTTTGTTGTGCGGGCGAACGTACGTTAGAGGAGGCAGCAAGTGAGCATCAAATCGAGCTGGATGTTTTACTCAATGCGTTAAGTAATGTGCTTGAAAATGAGGCGGGGCAAGGTGGTGTTGGCCTGCTTGATTTTAAAGCGTGGTCATTGGAGCTATTGGTGGATTACGTCATAAAATATCATCATCGCCGTATTCGAGAAGTGGGACCAAAAACGTTGGTGCTTTTAGAGAAAGTGTGTGAGGTTCATGGCGAAGATCATCCGGAATTGCACGATGTCCGCAGGCTGTATGAGAGCTCGTTAAATGAGTTAACGCTGCATTTGCAAAAAGAGGAGCGAATTCTTTTTCCATTTATCTACCAAATTGCACAGGCCTATGAAGCACAAACTCCGATGCCACACGCGCCGTTTGGTACGGTTGAAAATCCCATTAATATGATGATGCACGAACACGACCAAGAGGGCGAGCGGATGCGCCAAATCTCAGAGATTACGGGTAAATACAGCGTTCCAGAAAACGCTTGCAACAGTTACCGGCAAGTAATGCGGGAATTGCACGCATTTGAAACCCATCTTCATGAGCATATTCATATTGAGAATAATATTATTTTTCCACGAGCCATTCATCTTGAAAAGGGTGGGCGCTTGTAATGGTTGTCTGTCAATTTTAGGAGTGCATTAGGATAAATGGGTCAATTGGCTAAGATCAATGGTATTTAAAGGCAGTGAGGGCAGCAAAATATCAGCGAGTGTGTAGTGATCGAGCACCGCTAAAAAAGCACGGGTGGCCTCCGCTAAAATGGCTTTAAATTCACATTGTGGGCGGATGACGCATTGGTTTTTTTCACCAAAACACTCCACTAAGGTGAAGGATTCCAGTGCGCGAATGAGCTCACCTAAGGGGATCGATTCAGGGGCTTTCCCTAGTTTAAGGCCGCCCCCTTTCCCGCGAATGCTTTTTAGATAGCCAAGCTCACTTAAAAACGCCACAATCTTGGTTAAATGGCTCCGCGAAATGGCATAAAACTCGGCAATTTCAGTAATATTGACAAGACGATCCGCGTGAAATGCCGTATAAATTAATGTACGGATTGCATAATCAGTTTGTTGGGTGAGTTGCATAGTAATGGGGCTTATTTTAAGTGAGAAACAAAAGATTGAATGATTATAACATTCATTTTAAAGCGATCTTTAAAAGAAGAGAGGAGGGCGGATGAAAATAGTGGTGATTGGTGGAAATGCGGCGGGCATGAGCGTCGCGCTAAAGGCAAAGCGGGAGTGTAAAACGGCAGAGGTGATCGTGATCACGAAAGAGAATCAGATCTCCTTTGCCCCGGGCGCACTCTCTTTTTATTTAAAAGGGGCGATTGAAGATGAAGCGCTCTATGCAAGAACGCCGGATTCGGTGAGAGCCGCAGGGATTGAACTCTATTTGCAAAGCCCCGTGATTGAAGTGGATACCGTCTTAAAAAGTGTTACGTTTCTTCCTCATAATCAGGCCCAAAAGGGCGAGAAGAAAACACTTACGTATGACCGATTAATGATCGCAACTGGTGCTCGTCCACAGGATCATCCGCTTAAACTTAAGCACTATCACAATGTCTATACATTTAAATCCTTTTTTGAGGTGGATCGTCTTAAAAAAGCGCGAGCAGAGTATAAGACGATGGCAGTGATTGGCGGGAGCATTGTGGCCGTGGAGGTGGCTCAAACCCTTAGCTCAATGGGAATCAAAACCTATTTAATTCATCGAGGCGCCTATCCGCTTGATCGTTATTTTGGAGCCTCTGAAAAAGAGCGGATTTTAGAGAGTTTGGACGCTCAAGGGATTGAGTGCATCATGGGAGCTACAATTGAGGCTATTAAGGCAGGTCAGTTGAATCCGTCGACCTTAACATCATTATTGATTCATCAAGAGCAGGATACGAGATGGATCGATATTGATGGGGCGGTATTGGCTCTTGGCGTCGCGCCTAATAGTGAATTGTTTGGTTCACTGGATGGGGATGGGCTAGAGACGACCGCCAATGGAGCCATTGAGATTGATCTCTATGGTGAACCCTCGTTGCAGGATCATTATGCCG
>JAAZCI010000059.1 GCA_012513365.1 Lysobacteraceae bacterium | reverse complement strand
GGTCACGGTAATGTAGGCCCAATTGCTTGCGGTGAGATCATGAAAAGCGGAAAAATCTACAAAAGGGCTAAGTATTGCAACGCCAAGCATCACTTGCAGAAGCGTTGTGGCATAGGCGCTCATCTTATGAATGCCTTTTCCAGTCAAGGTTAAAAGCGCATAAAAAACAGCTGAGAGAATACCCCAGATAATCCCTTTTGACAAAAATTCTGTCTCAACGCCGCCACTTGGTTTATCAAGAGCGATCGCAATAATGCCGATAAAACAGAAGAGCATCGCGAGCACAACGGGCAGAGTGAGTGATTCTTTATAGATAAATGCCCCCAAAAAGAGCACGATGACCGGCGCAAGATGGTAGAGCGAAATGGCGATGGTGACGCCTGAATATTCGATCGTTTTAAAGAGATAGACCCAGTTTAAAATTAAAAACAGACCACAGATCATAATTTGAATGACTTCGCGTTTATGCCAGACTTCCCGTTTTGCGCCCCCGGTCACTACCCATAAAAAGCCCAAAAAGAGTGATGCGGCAACGCAGCGAATGAAGACGAGCTCAAGCGCGGGAAGCCCTGTATGCTGGGAGAAAAATCCCACAGAGCCGAAGATAATCATTGAAAGCGCCATCTTAAAGGTGGCGGGGGAGAATTGATTTAATTTGGCGTTAGTACTGAGTCGATCGGTCGTCATAGATATAAAATGAATGCGCGTAGCATTCCCGTTAGCGTTAAATGATGGATTTAATAGGTGAAGGTCGTTCAGATTGGTCGGCTTTTTGAGCGCACGGTATCACGCATCCGGGGGTGTGGCGCGGGATAAAATGGAACGATCCTTTTGAAATTATGAACTATGCTATCTGCTTTATGTGGTGCATTTAGCTAGGTTTATATGGTTAATTGTGATAACCATGAGTTATAATAGTGAAAATAGTCATTAAAAGGAACCGATATTCATGAAAAAATTATTGTTACTCCCTTTATCGCTCTTTGTGTTGGCCGCATGCAGCGATGGATCGCTCTACTCGGGAGATGTCTATACCGTAGGCGATGCGAAACAGGTGAAAAATGTGAGTTATGGTCGCCTAATTGCGGTGCGTCCTGTGACGGTGAAAGATAAGTCGGATGCAGAAGTCGGTTCTGCGGCGGGCGCGGTCTTAGGGGGTGTGCTCGGTAGTGCAGTGGGAAGCGGTTCAGGTAAACGAATTTCCGTTGCCGGCGGTGCGATTTTAGGCGGTCTTGCAGGAAATAAAGCCGGCGCTGCCATTGGAGCATCAAGTGCCGTTGAATTAGAGATCGAACGGGATAGCGGTGGCGTTATCGCGGTAGTGCAAACGCAAGGACCAACCCCTTTCCAAGTTGGGCAACGTGTGCGCATGGTGGGAAGTGGCAATCGCATCAACGTCTCACCTCTATAAGCTAAAAGGTTCTTGAAGATAGAATCGTATTGCATTTATCATTTACATCATAAAACAAAGCGCCGCAGAGAGATGATCTGGGGCGTTTTTTATATCAAGGGAGGATTTCCATGCCTGTTAAATTGTTATCACCTTTCGTTAAAATCGGCGTTTTAGGTAGTGCGCTACTTTTGATGAGTTGTGGCGCGGATGCGTCGCTTTCGGTGCAATGGGGCGATACGGATAAGCCGGTGATTGATGTGCCCAAGCCGCCGATTGAAGGGGAAACGCAATCCTTCCCACTTGTTGAAATTCCGCAAAAACTCCTTGATGAAAGCATGCAAAGTGGTAAACCGCTAAAAGTCACTTTGATTGATGAAACCGGTAGAGAAACGGTGATTGAGCGGCATAATAGAGTGGCAACTTTTGGCGATGATCAAGGCCGTCTCTGGCGCGTGGATAATTCGCTTAATCGAAATGGTAAGGCAAATTCCAGCTCGTTTTTTGGGCTTGTTAATATTGATGAAGGGCGCGGAAAAAATCGTTGGGCGGCTTATGGCGGCGGGGCAAGCACGCCAAAATCAGAGATGCCAAAACTTGGAACGGCGACCTATCAAGGTGTCGCAAGCGTTGTCATGGATAAAAGTCAGCATTATGGCACAATTGGGCAATATCCCAATCAAATTCATGAGGGCAAGACGATGCTAACGGTTGATTTTGGAGATCGTTCGCTCAAAGGGGATATTACGCTCCCGGGAAATCAGGGTAAAATCGATTTAAATGGCGCGATTACGGGGAATAAATTTGATGGAACGGCCTCTACCGCGAGTGATACCGCAACGCTGAATGGGCAATTTAACGGTAACAATGCAAAAGAGCTCTCGGGCGCGTTTAATAGTTCTAAAGAAAATGGTATGGCGGGATCGTTTGCTGCCGAAAAACGTTAATCAATTGGGTATATTATTAAGAAACCAATAGGCAATAAAAAACCAGTCACGGATTTGTTTCAATCGGCCTGTGACTGGTTTTTAAGTTTTACTATTTGCAGTTAAATTCTTATATAAATCGGCGATTAACCGGCAAAGAAGTTGAGTGCCTCAAGCTCATAGACTTCCGCTAAGATGTGTGAAATAGCTGCAATCGCACCATAGGCGATAATAATATAAGGCATCACTTTGCCGCCAACGGCTCTAAAGATCGGGGTTTTACCGGATGCCGCTTGGTTTTTGCGGAAGGTGATCACCATCATTCCCGGAATAATTACTGACCAAATCGCCGCAAATAATCCGGCATAACCGATCGCCATGACAAATCCATTTGGGAAGATCATGCCTAAAATCGTGGGCGGGACAAAGGTAACTGCTGCCGTTTTTAAGCGCCCACCGCGCGAATCATCAAATTTTAATAGGTCGGCCATATAATCAAAAAGGCCAAGACCTGCACCCAAAAATGAGGTAACAACGGCAAAGAATGCGAAGAAGCGAAGGGCATAACGCGCGGCTTCAGGAGCACTTACTTGGTTTAATAACCACGCCACTTCATCTTTTCCTTTCGATAAGAAGGCTAAACGATCGATGTTCCCCATGATTGCAATCATCCAAAAGAGATAGAACACGAAGGTGATCGCCATGCCGATAAGGATTGCTTTACGAATTTTCGAACCTTCAATGCCGTAATATTTTACAAAGCTTGGGACACTGGCGTGGAAGCAAAATGATGTTAAGAAGAAGGGAAGACTTGCAAAAGCGTAGATCGCAAATTTGCTCTCACCGCTTGGATTAAAGAGGCGCGGAACATCAAGCGAGCCTAAAACTCCGGTAAGCGCTGCGATAAAGGTGATAAACATCCCGACGAGTAAAATTGTTGAAAGACGGTCCACCGCGCGGGTACTCCACCAGACAATCGCGGTAAAAATCACAGAAAAGACAAGCGATGAGATGGGGTTAGCGACCTTAATGCCGGTACTTGCGTGAATTGTATCACTGATCACCGAGCCCGAGCCGACCACATAGGCATATAAAAGGATGTAGAGCACAAATGAGACGGCGAATCCATTAATGTAGCTCCAGACATTCCCGAGATTGTCTTTAACAAGCGTGTCAAAACTCGCGCCAGGGCGATAATTTAGGTTGACCTCGAGAATCTGTTCTGCGGTGATATACATAAAAAAGACCGTTAATAGCATAATTACTAAGGTCCAGCTAAACCACATTCCCGCGGACGCGATCGGAAGGCTGAGCATACCCGCTCCAATCATCGTTCCCGCCGCAATCATGGCTCCCCCAATCACGCTTGGGCTTTTCTTGCTACTCATCGGTGTTATCCTTTTGCAAACGTTTCGATTTTAAGTGTAAAAATAGCTGTGTTTATTAAACAAACACAAGCTTTATATACTATCACGCTCATACAGTTGCGGGAAGATTCAATTTATGTAAGCGATTGTTAATCCTAAATGAAATGATATGCAATAAATGGGCATTAAAAAGACGGTGGATAAGTAATTGTTAAATATAGGGTTTGCGGGTATCGTGAAGAAAACTATTTTATTTCTATAGTTCATAGATATAACGAATGCTATGAATGCGATAAAAAAGATGGCATGATCGGATCCTTTGCTGGAACGCGTCTTACAACATAGCTTTATTGCGTGGGAATTCATTGAGTAATTTCTGCGCGTTCTTAATGCTAAGTATCTTTACTTAAAGATAAAAATGGGGTGGATTGTGATAAGTTTATGCATTTTTCATCCTGATTTACGCTTCTTTCATTGGCAAATAGATGTGACAGGGTGGTGACTTTTTAGGCGATATTTTGGCGTTGTAGTTCTGTTGTAATAAATATTTTAAATAGATTGAAGCGCTTAATCGGCCTTTTAAGCGAAAATCAGGTCTCTTTTCGGTGAGATAAAGGGTTTGAAATATCAGATTTATTGATGGGACGATTCAAAATAATTTATCTTAATGTGAAGAGATTTATCCTTGAAAAAGCAGGTAAAACCCTTAATTTTGGGAGAAAATAGAGTTGACAAAAAAGGGGGCGTGCTATAAAGTTTTCACTTCATAGACAAGCAATCTTTGCTTATCTGATTATAAAAACTTCAAATAGATAGAATTTCTCAATGAAAAAACAGAAAGTCGCTATTATCATGGGTAGCACGAGTGACATGCCTACAATGCAACAGGCGGTCGACATGCTCACTCAGTTTGAAATTCCACACGATGTAAAGATCGTTTCAGCTCATCGAACCCCCGAATTTATGTTCTCATTTGCCACCACAGCGGAAGATAACGGTTATGACGTTATTATTGCTGGGGCAGGCGGTGCTGCGCATTTACCGGGCATGGTTGCTTCGCTGACGACACTTCCCGTGATTGGTGTGCCGATTCAGTCCCGAGTGTTAAGCGGAAAGGATTCTTTACTTTCAATTGTACAGATGCCAGGCGGCGTACCCGTTGCTACTATGGCCATCGGGGATGCAGGTGCGAAAAATGCCGGGATTTTAGCCGCGCAAATTTTAGCCTTATCCAACCGCGATCTGTCTTTAAAACTTAAAACCTTTCGCGACACGCAAAAAGAAAGTGTTTTAGCTAACAACAAGCAATAAAAGTAAAGGTTAGTAAACTATATGAACATTTTACCAGGCGCAACTATCGGCATTATCGGAGGCGGGCAACTTGGTAAAATGCTAGCCGAAGCTGGGAATAAAATGGGGTATCGCATCTGCGTATTAGACCCCTCTCCCGAGGCACCAGCATTTTCAGCCGCTCATGATCATATCGTTGCACCCTTTGATGACCCATCTGGATTTGAAACACTCGTTTCCCGATGCGATGTTGTCACCTACGAATTCGAGAATATCGATTCCAATCTTGTTAAGCAATTTAACGAGAAAACTCATAAAATCCCCCAAGGCCATCTGCCACTCTATATTGCTCAAAATCGCAGACGCGAGAAAGAAGCACTCACCCACGCCAATCTACCGGTTGCCCCTTACGTCATCTTGACCGATATCGAAGCTGAGATTCAAACAGCAGTCGATACGCTCGGATACCCCTTTGTGGTGAAAACGCAAGAAGGTGGGTATGATGGTAAAGGTCAAGTGGTGGTAAAAAGCGAAGCGGATTTACCGAACTTAACGATTCTTTACGGAATTCCTTCGGTAGCAGAACAATTTATTCGCTATGATTTTGAAGCGTCGATTATTGGGACGCGCAGCACTTCAGGTGAATTTAAAACATTCCCTGTCGCGAAAAACTTGCATATCAATAATATTTTGCATCAATCGATCGCCGATTATGATCTGATCGATAAAGCGCAGCAAGCAACGATGCACACCATGCTGAAAACGTTCATGGAAGCGCACGATATGAAAGGGACGCTGGCGATGGAGGTCTTTATTGCGGGCGATAAAATTTATGTCAATGAATTGGCACCGCGCCCCCATAACTCAGGCCATTACACCATTGAAGGCTGTTATACCTCTCAATTTGAGCAGCATATGCGCGCGATTTGCGGATTACCGCTTGGGGATACATCCCTTGAAACAACGACGGTGATGTATAACATTTTAGGGCAGCATCGCGATGCACTCTTTAAGTATCTGCCGAATTTACACCCGAATGCACACCTTCATCTCTATGGTAAAAAAGAGTATAAGGAAAATCGCAAAATGGGGCACATTACCTTTACGCTCGATGCTTTTGATCCCGAAATATTAGCAGAGTTTGAGCAGCAGTTTTTTAATCTTTAACTATTTTTAAACGACACAACAACGCATCTAAGGAAAGTATGAACAATAGAATTTTTGTTGAAGCGAAACCAGAGTATCAAACAAAAGCGACCCTTCTGTTCGATGAGTTAACCCGCGTACTTGATGTTACGACCCTAAAGTCGGTTCGAGTGATTGCACTCTATGATCTGTTTAAGTTTGAGGATGAACTCTCAGCGGGCACGATCAAAAATGCGCTTCACACCGAGCTGATTGAAACGGTATTAGATGAAGAAGTGTTGTTTAAAGAGCTCGAGGCGCACCCATCGATCTGTATCGAGAGCCTACCCGGTCAATACGATCAGCGTGCGGATTCTCTCCAAGAGACACTCTATTTAGAAGGCGCGTCACGGGAGGCAAAACTCTCCACTGCAACGCTCTATCTCTTTAATGAGGACTTAAGCGATGAAGATCTGAAAACGATCCAAAATTATCTCTTCAATCCCATCGATACGCGCTTAAAAGATCCGAAAAAACCGGTGAATCCGATGCGCTATGTCGATAGCCGTGAGCCTGAAGCAGTCCCTTCTGTGAAGGATTTCATTCACATGACCCGCAGTAAATTGATTGAATACCGTCTCCACGGCGGTTTAGCGATGGAACTTGCGGATCTTGAATTTATTCAAAAATATTTCCGCGATGTTGAAAAACGTAATCCGACCGAAACGGAAATTTTAGTGCTCGATACCTACTGGTCAGATCACTGCCGTCACACTACATTTGAAACGGCGCTCACCAGCATCACCTTTGAAAAAAGCCAATTCCAAGAGCAAATTCAAGAGGCGTACGATACTTATCGAGCGCTTCGCGAGAAAACGAATCGTTTAGAAAAACCTGAAACCTTAATGGATATGGGAACGATTTTTGGCCGTTATCAACGTCAAACCGGCGAGCTTGCGGATATGGAAATCTCCGATGAGGTCAACGCGTGTAGCGTTAAGATCGATGTGGATGTCGATGGCAAAATCGAGCCTTGGTTATTAATGTTTAAAAACGAAACGCACAATCACCCAACGGAGATCGAGCCTTTTGGCGGCGCGTCTACCTGTGTTGGCGGTGCGATTCGTGACCCGCTTTCGGGCCGAGCATTTGTTTATCAAGCGATGCGTATTACTGGCGCTGCGGATATTTTACAGCCCGTTAATGAAACCCTTGAAAATAAATTGCCACAGCGCAAAATCACTTTAGATGCATCGCGCGGTAACAGTAGCTACGGTAATCAAATCGGCTCAACAACGGCATTTGTTAAAGAATTTTTCCACCCGGGCTTTGCGGCAAAACGCATGGAGCTTGGGGCAGTCGTAGGCGCTGTGCCTGAAAATCAAGTGGTGCGTGAAAACCCCATTCCTGGTGATATCGTCATTATGCTTGGCGGTAAAACAGGCCGTGATGGCGTTGGTGGTGCAACGGGTTCATCTCAAGTGCAGACGGCAAGCTCGATCGAAACGGCAGGATCAGAGGTTCAAAAAGGCTCGCCTGTTGAAGAGCGTAAAATTGTGCGCCTCTTTAGAAAACCGGAAGTGACCAAACTGATTAAAAAATCGAACGACTTTGGCGCTGGCGGCGTGAGCGTTGCGATTGGTGAGTTGGCTGATGGTGTTGATGTCAATCTTGATGTGGTGCCGACTAAATACGCAGGCCTTAACGGAACGGAACTCGCGATCTCTGAATCGCAAGAGCGTATGGCCGTTGTGGTTGCTGCAAGCGGTGCGGATACCTTTATCCAATATTGTGAAGAAGAATCGATCGAAGCGGTGAAAGTTGCAAAAGTGACAGAGCTTCCTCGTCTTGTGATTCGTTGGAAAGGGCAAAAGATCGTCGATATTGCCCGTGAATTCTTAGATACCAATGGGATTCGTAAGGAAAATGAAGCGGTGATTGTCGATTCAGATCTTCCATCGCCTCTTTTACTGCGCACCGTGGTAGACGATAATGAGAAAACGTGGGTATCGCTGATGAAGCAATATGCACACGCTTCACAAAAAGGGCTTCAATCGAAATTTGATTTCTCGCTTGGCCGTTCAACCGTACTTGCGCCTTATGGTGGTAAGTATCAGATGACGCAAGCAGAAAGTTCGGTCCAAAAAATTCAAACCATGAGCGGAGAAACCAATACGGTATCGATTATCGCTCACGGCTATAACCCTTATATTGGCGAATGGTCTCCCTTCCACGGGGCATCCTACGCGGTGATCGAATCGGTGGCGCGCATTGTGGCAACCGGTGCTGATTGGACGCGCGTTCGCTTAACGTTCCAAGAATATTTTGAGCGTTTAGACAACATTCCAGAGAAATTTGGTAAGCCAGTTGCGGCGCTTTTAGGATCAATTCAAGCACAAAAAATGTTTAACCTTCCATCGATTGGCGGGAAAGACAGCATGAGCGGCACCTTTAATGATATTGATGTACCGCCAACGCTCGTTTCATTTGCGGTTACCTCTAGCCAGGTTGATCGAATTCTATCACCAGAATTTAAAGCAAGCGGTGAGTATATCTATCTCTTACCGGTGGCAGAATGTGCAACGAACACCATAAATTACGCTGAGATTTTACGCAACTTTGAGACCTTTGAATCGGTGCGTAATGAGTACGGCATTACCGCGGCAAGCTCGGTGCGTCAAGGTGGGGTGGCGGAAGTATTAGCGACCATGAGCTTTGGTAATCGCATCGGCATTAGCTTAGAAAATATCGATTCCCGCGATCTTTTCAGACCGCAATACGGTGCATTTGTCATTACGACGAAAAAACCGCTGCCAGAGTCGGATCGTTACATCAATATCGGAACGACCCGCAGCGAATATCATGTGGAATATCAAGATAAAGTGATCTTAGGGTCAACGCTTGAAGCGGCCTATACCGGTAAATTTGAATCGGTGTTTGGCGATGTGAATTCAATCGTTTACTCAAAAGAGGATCAGAGCCTTGAAACGGTTAAAGATGAGACGGTTAAAGGCGTTAAACTTGCCGATGCGGCGCGTGTTTTCATTCCTGTATTCCCCGGCACTCACAGCGAATACGATAGTGCAAAAGCCTTTGAAAAAGCGGGCGCTGAAGTGGTGGTTAAACCCTTTAGAATGCTCACAGAAGCGATGATTGAAGAATCCATTGATGAGATGGTTGCCGAGCTTAAAAAAGCCAATATCTTCATGCTCGCAAGCGGGTTTATCAGCACTGATGAGCCAATGAATGCAGGTATCGCGACAACGATTTTAGAAAATGCGAAAGTAAAACAAGCGGTCACTCGGTTTATCGCACGTGGCGGCCTGATTTTAGGCTTAAATGGCGGTATGAGTGCGCTCATTAATACCGGTCTACTTCCATTTGGTGAGTATAAAAAAGCAGGCTTAACTATGGCGCTAAACCAAGGTGGCGAGCTTATCTCCGCGCTTCGTCAAATGAAGATTGTTAACCGCGCATCGGCTTGGTTAAATACCATTAAAACCGGCGATCTTTACACCGTGCCATTTGCGACACAATATGGCCGTTTAACTGGTGATCAAGCATTAATTGAAACCTTGATTGCAAACGGACAAGTGGTGTCACAATGGGTCGATGGAAAAGGCAATGCAATCGACTCAGAAGAGGCCAATATCTCAGGCTCAACGCACAATATCGATGGACTCACATCTCCTAATGGCCAAATTTTAGGGCTGATGGGGAATGTCGATCGCTATGAATCAGGATTATTTATTAACATTGCAGGCAACAAAGCGCTTCCGATTTTCGAGAGTGCCGTTCAGTTCGTAACAGGACAATTTAACTAAAGGTTAGGGGACACATCATGGCAACATTATTATATGAAGGCAAAGCAAAACAGATCTACACCGCAGAGAATGATAATGAAGTAATCATTCACTACAAAGATGATGCAACCGCAGGTAACGGCGCGAAAAAAGCACAATTTAACGATAAAGGCGTGATGAACGCGGAAATCTCTACCATGATCTTCCAATATCTTGAAGAAAATGGCATCGAGACCCACTTTATCGAGCAAATTAACGATCGTGACGTGCGTTGCCAAAAGATCGATATCATCTTATTAGAAGTAATCGCGCGTAACGTTGCGACCGGTTCGCTCACAAAACGCATCGGCATTGCAGAAGGTACAAAACTCAATCCTTCGATCTATGAGCTCTGCTATAAAAAAGATGAGTTTAACGATCCATTAATCAATAACGATCATGCCTTAGCGCTCGGTTTAGCAACGCAAGAAGAGTTAGATGTGATCTACTCGGAAGTGGCGAAAATTAATGGTCTCTTACAAAAACTTTTTGCAGAGATTGGCATTACGCTCGTGGACTTTAAAGTTGAGTTTGGCCGAAATCCGGACGGTAAAGTGGTACTTGCGGACGAAATTAGCCCCGATACCTGCCGTTTATGGGATGCGAAAACTGATGATAAACTCGATAAAGATCGCTTCCGTCAAGATCTTGGAAATGTGATGGACGCGTATCGCGAAATTCACCGACGCTTAAAAGCGAGAGGCGCAAACTAATGTTTGATCGAGGATTAAATGAAGAGTGTGGTGTGTTCGCTGTGATCGGCAACGAACGTGCTGCCTCATTGACTTACTATGGCCTCCATGCGCTTCAGCATCGGGGGCAGGAAAGTGCCGGGATTACGGTGCTTTCAGACGATAATAAATTCCTTACGCATAAAGGCGAGGGCCTGGTGACGGAGGTATTTGAAGATCGGCGCCATCTTAAAAAATTGATCGGTTCACACGCGATTGGCCATGTGCGCTATCCGGTAACCGGCGCGGAAGGCCCGGCAAATGTGCAACCCATCAATTTAACCGCGACAACGGAAAAGATCTCCATTCCCTATAACGGGGCGCTTATTAATGCAGAGCAGATTAAAACGACGCTCGAATCGGAAGGATCAATCTTTCACGCCTCGGGCGATGCGGAGATTATCGGGCATATTTTACGTCGTAAAAAAGGGAGCTTTGTTGATCGTCTTAAAGAGTCTTTATTAGAGATTGATGGCGCTTTCTGTTATGTGCTCTTGCACGATAGCGGGGTTTACGTTGCTCGCGACCGTTACGGCATTCGTCCGCTTTCGATCGGTAAACTCTCAGATG
>JAAZCI010000058.1 GCA_012513365.1 Lysobacteraceae bacterium | reverse complement strand
GTCATAAAGACTAGGGTCATAAGCGGGTGGAAGGTATCGGGAAGCGCGAGCTTTTCGCGGGCGACGCGGATGAGTTCTTCTAAAGCACTCGCCACCTCTTGCGCTGATTGATTGGACATCAGGCCACCAACGGGAAGGGGGAGATGGGCTAAGACCTCGCCATTTTGCACGATGGAAAATCCACCACCGATCGCTTCAACATCTTTTACCGCGGCGAGCATATCACGGTCATTATCGCCGGCGACCACTAAGTTGTGGGAATCGTGGGCGACGGAAACGGCAATGGCGCCATTTTTGATGCCATAGCCGGATAAAACGCCTAAGCCGATCTTTCCTGTGGCATGATGGCGTTCGATTACAGCGAGTTTATTAAGATCACCATTGAGTTTTGGGTCAAATTCCCCCGCGTTATTTTTAACCACGTGCGTCTCTTTGAGGGTGGTGACTACGCTTTTTGGAATCACTCCAATCGCACGAACGGTGTCAC
The DNA here is from genome assembly GCA_012513365.1 of Lysobacteraceae bacterium. Lineage (GTDB taxonomy): Bacteria > Pseudomonadota > Gammaproteobacteria > Cardiobacteriales > Wohlfahrtiimonadaceae > CALZBJ01. The sequence continues at coordinate 2,002 of JAAZCI010000058.1, read as the reverse complement.
TTGTAAGGGGTAGGGTAAAATCGCTTTCGCTGATGGGCGCAATATTGATCGTATTTAATACGCGCTCATCGATGTAATCGTCGATCTCAACGAGGAGTTTTTCATCGCGGGCGATCTCTTTTCCCTTCACAAGTACATGTTTTGCCCTGAAATCGGTAAGGTTATCAATAATGACAAGATCGGCATCTTTCCCTGGCGCAATCGCGCCTTTATCATAGAGTCTAAAACATTCCGCCGCGTTTAACGTTCCCATAGTAATGGCCATAATGGGGTCAATACCAGCGTTTACCGCAAGGCGAAGATGATTGGTAAGATGACCATTTTCGAGAATGTCATTGGCTTCACGATCGTCCGTGCAGAAGACACAGCGGCGCATATTATGAGGGGTGAGCGCCGGCAAAAGATTAAGCAGATCCTTACAGGTCGAGCCTTCACGCAGCAGAATATATTGCCCCATGCGGAGGCGATCGATCATCGCTTGAGGCGTTGAGCATTCATGGTCAGTCATAATCCCGCTCGCCACATAGGCCATAAGATCGGTGCCAGTGACGCCCGGGCTATGCCCATCGATCACGCGATCGTGCTTTTTCGCCATTAAAATCTTATCGATCATCGGTTTTGCATGACCAATAACGCTCGGATAATCCATCACTTCCGCCAGTCCATGGATGCGCTCTTCATGAATCAGCGTCTCTAAATCCTCCGCTTCAAGAATCGCGCCCGCAGATTCAAAAGGTGTGGCCGGAACGCAGGAGGGCAGCATTAAACGAACATCAAGGGGCAGATTTTTAGAGGCGTTTAACATATAGCGAATCCCATCTAAACCGCATACATTGGCGATCTCGTGAGGGTCTGCAATGATGGTTGTGGTGCCAAATGGTAAAATGGTGCGGGCAAATTGCGGTGGCGTTAGTGAAGAGGACTCGATATGAACGTGTCCATCAATGAGCCCAGGCATCACAATGCCACCTTTTGCATCGAGCTCTTTTTTTCCACGATAATGATCGCCCCAGCCGACAATACGGCCATTGCCGATCGCCACAGGTCCATCGACTAAAACTTGGTTATAGACATCGACAAATTGGCAGTTGGTGATAAGAAGATCGGCATCCATTTTGGTGGATGCCATATCGATGGTTTTGGCTAAATCATCAAAATGCTGCATGGGGAACTCCTTAGAAATGAGTTGGGAATCTGTTTAGTTTAAAATAAAATAGTGCTAAACGGGAAATTATTGAACGATCCTGAATGATATTGGAGGATGGGCAATAAAAAAGCCCTATGCTAGACAGGGCTTTGAAGCAATATTTTGAAAATAGCAGGTGCGATTCTTAATCGCGTGCTTTCCAATTTTCAACAAGCGCATCGATCAGATCACGGCCGATAAAGGTGCCTTTTTCTTGATCGATCTGGCGGATACCGGTTGGGCTGGTGACATTAATTTCAGTGAGATAATCGCCGATAATATCAAGACCAACAAAGTAGAGTCCGCGTTTTTTAAGCTCTGGCGCTAAGCCACGGCAGATCTCATAATCGCGCTCAGATAGCTCTTGAACAACGCCTTTTGCACCCACCGCTAAGTTACCGCGTGTCTCATTTTCAGCGGGAATTCGGGCTAATAGATAGGGCACCGGTTCGCCATTAATTAAGATAACGCGTTTATCGCCTTTGTTAATTTCAGGCACGTAGCGCTGAATCATAATGGAGGTCTGCTCGTGCTCGGTGAGCGTTTCCAAAATCACATTGAGGTTTGGATCGGTTTCGGTGACGCGGAAAATCGAAGCGCCGCCCATGCCATCAAGGGGTTTAACGATGGTGTCGTGATGCTCTTTGATAAAGGCTTTAATGTGTTTGGCTTGGCTTGAAACGAGCGTTGGCGGGGTGAATTCCGGGAACCACGCGGTAAACATCTTTTCGTTACAATCACGCAGCGAGCGGGGATTGTTGCAGACAAATGCTCCTTGCGCTTCCATCAATTCAAGCAAGTAAGTGGTGTGAATAT
>JAAZCI010000057.1 GCA_012513365.1 Lysobacteraceae bacterium | reverse complement strand
TCCCCTGGCTTAAGGCATCGCCCACTAAACTCATGCGATTGAGCATCATTAGCGCGCCAACAAGCCCCGATGAGAGCGCAATCATAATCGCTGCCACAAGCGCACGGCGTAAAAAAGGAAACTCCAGAAACGGAGCGATCAACCACTCATACACTAGCATCCACTCTCCCCGCGTTTCGCCATTTTGTCATAGGCCTTTCGGACATTTTCATCGGTTAATACGGTTTTAGTATCGCCACGAGCAATGACGCCACAGGCCAAAATCACGCTCTTTTCAAAGTAACGTTTCGCAAGATAAAGATCGTGCAGTACCGCGATCACGAGCTTCCCTGCCGATTTCCACTCGGTAATAAGCTCGCACAACAGATCAATCGTGTAGATATCAATCCCAGTAAAAGGCTCATCAAGGAGAATGATATCGGCATCTTGCAAAAGCAGTCTTGCAAAAAGCACCCGCTGAAATTGCCCGCCGGAGAGCTCGCTGAGTAGATACTCTTCACGCCCCGAAAGCTTTACCACTTCGAGCGCCTTATTGATCGCAATTTTCGCATCTTGATACACCCCTTTTAAGAGTGAACCTTGGACCATCTGCGCCATGCTTAAAAACTCAAACACCGTCATCGGAATACCAAGATCCACCTCACTTCGCTGCGGCAAATAGGCAAGCGTTGCACTCGGATCGATCTCAATCAACCCCTTAGAGCTTGGGACGAGCCCCACCATCGCTTTTAGTAGAGAGCTTTTTCCCGCGCCATTGGGCCCAATTAACGCCACGCTCTCGCCACCATCAAAACTGAGGCAACATCCCTGCAAAGCAGCGCGCTTTTGGTAACAGACGGTCAAGTCATGAATCGTTAAAATCGTCATGCGAAAACTCTACTTTTATGATGTAAGATAAATAAACCTCTAATCTTTACTCACCTTATAAAAAAATGTGGTAACTTTAAACAACAGCGAACGTAGCGCAAATTGGCATACGTATATTGTAACTCATACTGTACGGATACTATGTTTAAAAACTTAAATATTCTCATCATCGATGATAGTGCAACCGCACGAATTACCATTAAGAAGTTGGTAGAAGAGCTCGGACACACGCCTATTTTAGCAAATAATGGCCTGCTTGCTTTAGAGGCTACGTTGCAAGAGATGCCGGACCTGATTCTACTCGATTTAAGCATGCCCGTCCTCGACGGCCCGCAAGTCTTATCGATCTTAAAACGTCACCCTAAAACGGCGCATATTCCGATTGCTATTTTATCAGGAAAAGAGGAAGCCTCGGAAATGATTCGAGCGAAAAGCCTCGGTGCCATTGATTTTGTTAAAAAACCCTGCTCGCCGGAAAGCTTGAGCCATGTCATCAATCAATTGTAGAAGCCTTAGACAAAACGCTTTTATCAATTATTTATGCTAATATTCCTGTATTCTATCGACTAATAAAGTTCACTGAAGATATATGAGAACCAACGGAATCGTTTATCGAATAAACAACACCCTCTGCGCGACGGTAACGAGCGAAGTTTCAGAGGTGATTCAGAACGCGAAGGCCCAAAGCGTCCCTTTAACTCGACCTTGGCTTTCAGGCGTTATTCACGTGCGTGGTAGCATTATCCCCGTGACCGATTTTGAGGCGTTCATTAATGAGCAAAAAGGCTCCGCCCCAGAACAAGTAGCCCCAGTACCCAATGACCGTAGTAGTAATGCGATTATTATCTTCAATCAAGATAACTGGGCTTACGGCATTAAAATCTCCCACATTTTAGGATTACAGAACTTTGAAATCGACGAGATTCCAGACGATGTCGTCTTACCCAACAACTTAAGCGATCTTAGAGAGATCGTTACCGGAACCGCCACGATCTACGGCGAAAAAGCTTATCTCTTAAGCTTACCTAAATTAACCAATATTCGCGCATTTATGCAGCCGCATCACTTTTAATTTTCGAGGCCACTATGCAACACAGTACTACTGCAAATAAAAGTCAAAAATGGGACATGGTATTTCTAATACTGTGCATTATTTTCTTTTTAGTATCTTCTGGGGCGACGATCTTCTTTGTCAATGAGCGCAATGAAAGAATCACCCAACTGCAAGTTACTCATTATCAAAAATCACTCTACTTAAATGAGTTAGACTATCTGCTTGGGCTAGAACTTCAAGGAGATAAGGATGCGGCAAAAGCGCTCTCACGCCAAACCGTAAAAATGCGTGATCTCGAAGAGAGTCTTAATACAGGTCGTAACAATTGGAAATCAATCTTAGTGAGCGCAGAACTCACCAATAATCAATATTTAGCGCTTCGTGACACTCCATTTTTCAATAAAGAGGATACTGTATCTGAAATCACATTTTTAGCCAATGAAGCAAAATCGATTCTTGAAAAAGAGCGTAACCTTTCACAAACAGCAATGAATTATCTCCTACTGTTAAGCACTGCCGATAATATGATTGGCCCACTCTACTCAGGAGATCTGACCAAAACAAATAGTGCACTCAATTTTGCCAATAAACTTATAGAATTTGATCCAACCATCCTACCTGACAATATTCGTGATACCGCAATCGATGCAAATGAAATCTTTACAGCGCTTAGTGAAAACCGCGAAGAGATCAGCAACTTCATCAAAGAGGGTGTACTGACTATCGAAAAAACACGCACAGCCATTAAAGCAGAAGAAGCAAACGAGCTTGCTCCTGGTTCATCACTCAATGATCAAATTGCGGATATAAAAGATTCTTCTCAAAACACAATCTACGCTCTTGCTGGCCTTTCGGCTCTGCTACTTTTATTAATTCTAATCATTATCTTCCGCGTATTAAATGCTCGTAAAAATGACTCGTTTAATGCGGCGCGTCAAAATAAGAAAAATGAAGAGGCGATTATGGAGATGCTCAATGCGATGATGAAGCTCTCTGAAGGGGATCTCACCGTACAAGCGAAAGTGTCTGACAATATTACCGGAACACTTGCCGACTCCTTTAACGTCTCAGTTGAAGAGCTTCGCGCGTTAGTTGCTGCGGTTAACGCCTCATCGGATAACCTCTCAACATCGGTCACGAATACCACCGAGTTTGTTGATAACTATACTGAAGCCGCGCTTTCTCAGGCAAACCAAATTAGTGAGGCGGCAGATACCGTTTCTCACGTAGTTCAGGCGATGCTTGACGTATCGGCTCAAACCTCGGCGGCGGTTGATATCGCCATGAGCTCGACGGAAGTTGCTCGCTCAGGGTCTGAGCGGGTACGTTCAACCATTACCGGGATGGACCAAATTCGTGAGCACATTCAAGAGACCTCAAAACGCATTAAACGTCTTGGTGAATCCTCACAAGAGATCGGGGACGTTGTTGAACTGATCAATGACATCGCTGACCAAACCCACATTCTCGCACTGAACGCCGCAATCCAGGCATCGGTTGCAGGAGAAGCCGGTAAAGGGTTCGCCGTTGTTGCGGACGAAGTTCAGCGCTTAGCAGAGAGAACCGGTAACGCAACCCAGCGTGTAGAAGACTTAGTTAAAACCATCCAGACCGACACCAACGAAGCAATCTTCGCGATGGAAAAAAGTACCTCTGAGGTGGTTAACGGGGCAAACCTTGCAGAACGCGCCGGGGAATCTCTCAACGAAATCGAATCAGTATCGGGCCGCTTAGCTGCGTTGATCCAAAGCGTTTCACAAGCATCACGCGAAGTATCCGAACTCGGTTCTAAAGTTAAAAGCAGTATGGATTCTGTTAAAGAGATCTCTGAGGAGAGCGTTAACAACACCAAAACAACGAAAAGCTCGATCGACCATATTCTCACCTTGGCGAACGAACTTAAATCGTCAGTGGCAGGCTTTAAGATTGATTAATCAAATGGCCCATGCCTATGAATAACCGATCGACCTATCACTTATTGGAAAGGAATCCCTTTTGTTAGAACAAACCATGAGATCTACTATGTATCAAGATAACCATGAGATGTTACAAAATATCAGAAAGATACGCGCCAACATGGTTCGGCGCTATCTCTCCTTAGGATTTGTAGACTCGAAAAAACCATCTCTATCCCTTGATCCTAGCGTTGTGGAATCCCTCATCGAACACGATGAGCAGAACCGCCCATTATGGGAACAAATTCAGCGCTACCTCTCCGAGCAGACGCCCGATATGGAGCGTTTCGAGAAGAGCCAATATTTCCATAAATTGATCAATCTGATCGAAGCGGTTGAAACCGACAACGCCCTCATTGATCCCGCGGTGGTTACAACGCTGGTTGACCAATTGTTAGTCGCTAAAGCAAGCAGTGCCAGCATTGCCGCAAGCCTACAACAAGAGGTTAAACACGATCTTCACCCTGAAGATTCTGAAGAGCTTGTTCTCCTAACGCCTGAGGTTCCTGCTGCAGAGGTTTCACGTGAAGCCCTCGGTGATGTAGATTTTAAAGGCCTTACAACCGCGCTTGAACTTGATTCAATCTACGAGCTCCAAAAGGAGCTTGCGATTTTAGATAATAATCCTCAGCCGGTATTAAGTGAGGCTCATCGCGAGCATATCGCACCTTTTATTGCGCTCTTTGAAACACATGGGTTACCAGACCTTGCCGCTGATTTTACTGCACGTATTGCCGAAAAAGGTTCGCGCGGATTTACCGCCTATATCGAACTTGTGGACCTCCTTGATGCGATTAAATCGGGCTTTACCTTTGAAGATCAGATCTTTAGCCAAGGGCTCTATCAAGCCTTAACCCATTACACCGGTCAAGCCTCGTTTATTGCCCATCTTCGTGATCTTTTAGCGCAAGTGAAAGCCGATCCCTCAGTGATCGATAAACGCAGTTTTGCGAAGAAATTTACTGAAAGTTGCTCTGCCCTATCGAGCAATGCCATCATTGAATTACCCATTGATACGCTCCGTGATCTTGCCAATCCGTTAAGCAGTGCCGATGAATATCAAGCACTCCTTGAAAATGTGATCGCCCATACTGAGCATGAGTCTCACGAAGTTACAGAAAGTACCGTAGCCGCGCCAAAACAAGCCGCTCAAGATGCAAATGCAGCCGGTAAAGCTTCAACTCATCGCCACCCCTATTATTTAACCGGCGAAACAGAAGTCTCTCTAAAAGATGTTCCCGATTATGACGATGAACTCTTAAATGAGCTAAAAGAGAGTTATCGCGAAGAGGTGGAAACGGAAGTCTTCCCGCTTGTGGAAGAGTCGCTCGAAAAACTGAAAGAGCCGCCTTACGACGACAATACCATCCTCGATTTACGCCGCGCATTCCACACCTTAAAGGGCAGTGGTTATATGTCGGGCTTTATGTACGAAGGTGAAATTGCGTGGTATGTGGAATCGGTCTTAAATGGTTGCCGCGATAAGAAATATGCCTTCAGTGAGGCGATTTGGCACCATGCCAACGACGGTTATACCGCGATTAAAAAACTGCTCGCTGGCGAAGAGGTTTATGAAAATGAGCTCTTCCGTATCGTCTATCAAGCAGAATACTTAATGGAGCACGACGGGCAAATTCCGGTTCAAGAAGCGCCGGCGATTATGCTCCAAGATGACGACGAATTTATCAATCAACTCCGTACTGAGCTGCAAGAGAAAGAACTTCCTCTTGAGGAAGAGATCGTCTTTGAGCCGGTTCACGAAGAGATCGTCGATGATTCTGAGCTCGTCCAAAATATTTTAACCCTCATTGATGGCCTTGAGAGCGGTTCATACAATACGCTCCATCACCTCACTGAGGACCTGCGCTTACTGCTTCATAACAAACGCATTGAACAAAACGCGCAAGCCAATTCACTTGTTAAAGCGGTCAATTCAAATGCTCTACTCTATTTAGCGCACGGATTAAGCCCACAGCGCCGTACCCTGTCGCTCTGGAAAAAAGCACTTGAAAGTGCGGTCCAAGCGATCGAAGGACGCACCGTTTCGCAAAGCGAATTTCAATACTATATTGAAACGCTCAGTAAACGCATTATCGAATACCCAGCGCTGCGTGATTCAAGCCAAAAACACGATGACTCGAACGAGATTGACAACGAACTTCTTGAGCTCTTCACTGAAGAGGCCCTCGAGATTCTTGAAAATACTGACGATGTCATCAATGAATGGCGCGCAACTGAATATGATCCCACTTCCCCCTTATTAGGCGAGTTTAGACGCCTCATGCACACCCTTAAAGGGAGCTCACGCATGGTGGGGAAAGAGGATATCGGCCAATTGAGCCACGCGCTTGAGTCCTTGCTTGACCAAGCTTATATCGCGCTTTTCTCGAAAGACCCACGCCGTTTTGATCTACTCCAGCGTGCCCTCGACCATATTCCAACGATGCTCGAGAATAAAACCGCGCAGATGGACCAAGAGGCGTATAACATTCTCTCCTCACTCCATCTTCTCCTTGGGAACGAAACACCCCCAGAAATGGACCTTTTAGGGAAAGTAGAAGGGGATGAAAAAATCACTGAGGTGACCGAAGAGACAAGCTCGGCGGCACAGGCAGAGCTTGGTGCGATTCGTGTATCACCAAATAAATTGAGCTTAATATCCGAAAATATTGCGGAAAACATTATTCTCAACGCGCAGCAACAACGCAGCGTTAACCAGATTTTATCGTCGATTGAAGAACTCGACCGAACGATTGGTCGCGTTAATTCACAAGCTCGCCGAATTGAGATTGAGATGGAAGCACAGATGGTTTCCCGTCATGCTCGTTTAGCCGATCATGGGGAATTTGACCCGCTTGAACTTGACCGATTCTCAGAGCTACAACAGCTGACACGCCTTATTATGGAATCCGCGGGAGACTTAGATTCACTCCGCAAAACCATCGATGCGCATGTCAATACGCTGACTAATAATCTTGAGAAACAATCGCTCCTTCAATCCTTTGTTAACCAAACATTGAATGAAGTTAGAACCGATAACTTCCAGAGCATTATTCCGCGTCTACGCCGCTTGATTCGACAAGTATCGAAAGTGCACGACAAAACCGTAGAACTCACCACTGAAGGGACCGATATTTTCGTTGAGCGTATGCTGCTTGAGCAGATGCTCACCCCGTTTGAACATATGATTCGTAACTCAATCATTCACGGGATTGAAGATCCTGAAACGCGTAAAGCGAGCGGGAAAGAGAGCACCGGTAATATCTCAATTCATGTAACCAAACACGGGCCTGACCTTGTGATTCGCTTTGCCGACGATGGTGCTGGAATTGATATTGAAACAGCCCGCCAGAAAGCGGTTGAACTTGGTAAGATTAAAGCCGATGAAAAGATCTCAGATCAGCGCTTAATTGAACTACTCATGCTTCCTGGCATGACTACAGCAAAATCCCTCTCGCAAGATGCGGGACGTGGCGTTGGACTCGATATTTTAGCAAAAGCGCTCGTTCTTCTTAACGCGCGCCTCTCCGTTGAAAATATGCACGGTAAAGGGCTTGCCTTTGAGATCGCGGTACCCTACTCGCTCACAACGCTGCAAACCCTGCTCGTTAGCATTGGTACAAAACAAGTGGCGATTCCGCTTGATAACATCATCGCGATCGACAAACTCGATAACGAAAAGATCGTCAATAATATGGCAAACTATCAAGGGGAATCCTATGAGATTCTACCGATCGGACGCGTGTATGGTGATCTTAGCTTTGGACAAACCAAAGAGAAAAACATCTACCTCTTCTACTCCATTGCCGGCCGTAAAGTCGCACTTGAGATTGACCGAATTGTCGCGCAACAAGATATGATTATGCGCCCGCTTAACCCGCAAATTGCACATATCCCAGGGATTTCAGGCAGCAGCTTACTCCCCGATGGAAGCATTATCTATATCATCGATATTCAGAGCATCATTAAAAATGAGAAACTACTCTCGATGATGCAAGATATGAGCATCGATGCGCACGCTGACGAGAGTGAAAAAGCGGCAATACCGACAGTCCTTATCGTCGATGACTCGATTACCATGCGTAAGGTTAGTTCGCGAATGGTTGAGCGGATGGGCTTACAGTGGAAAGCGGCGAAAGATGGGATTGATGCGGTGGAAAAACTTGAAACCTTCACCCCAGACCTTATTATGCTCGACATTGAAATGCCGAAGATGGATGGATTTGAAGTGCTCGCGCATCTCCGCGCAAGACCGCATCTTGTGGATGTTCCTGTCATTATGGTAACCTCGCGCACTGGGGAAAAACACAAAGAGCGTGCCATTTCACTTGGCGCAAATGAATATTGTGGTAAACCGTACCAAGAAGCCCAAATAACCGCTATAATAGAGAAGTTATTAGGCGATAAAATGAATCATAAAGAGAAGTAGAGGTTTAAACAATGAATCAACGATCGAGACAGATAGCCATTACGTTTAAGGACGCAGGCCAAGTAGTTGAAGCCTATATGCCCTTTTTGCGCGATGGTGGATTTTTCATTCCAACGGAACGAGAATTCTCACTCGGCGACGAATTGTTTATCGTCCTCACCCTTCCCGATAACCCAAAACAGCGTAGCCCTGCACCGGCAAAAGTGGTGTGGATCAACCCACCAAAAGCCTCTGGAGGACGCAAACAAGGAATTGGGGTTGCCTTTACCGGCGTTCAAGCGCCCACCATCAATGATCGATTTAAAAAAATTATCGATCAATCGGGAAGACGCTCAATGATGACCAACACCATGTAATATCGCCTACGACTTAAACTGATCAATCGCCGCATCTATCAACCCGATATGCGGCGATCGCATTTCTAGCGTTTTAATCACGCGCTTTCGTTTCACATCACTCAACACTCACTAATTATACTTATGCACTTTATCGATTCTCACTGTCATCTCGATTGCATTGATCTTGCTCGTTTTAACGACGATTTTGACGAGATGATGGCCCGTACTCTAGCTGAAAATGTTCAGCACATGCTTTGCGTCTCCATTAGCCTGAATAATTGGCACGCGATGCACGACACCGTTAAAAACTATCTCGACCGCGTCTCCCTTTCGGTGGGGATTCATCCTTGCAATGTTGAGGAAGAACCGTTCCCAACGCTCAACAGTTTTGCCGAGATGTTAGCGCACCCAAATGTGATCGCCATTGGTGAAACCGGGCTTGATTACTACTACACCGAAGAGAGTAAATTACAGCAACAAGATTATTTTATTCGCCAAATCGATATCGCTAAAAAGACGCAAAAGCCGCTGATTATTCATACCCGAAGCGCCCGCGAAGATACCATCAATATCTTAAAGCATGAAAACGCGCGCGATGCCGGAGCAATTCTCCACTGCTTTACTGAAAATTGGGAGATGGCAAAACAAGGGCTCGACCAAGGATTTTACGTCTCATTTTCAGGGATTATCACCTTTAAAAACGCCGCCGAGCTTCGCGAAGTGGTACGAAAAATGCCACTTGATCGTATTTTGATCGAGACCGACTCGCCCTACTTAGCACCGGTGCCGTATCGTGGTAAAATCAATTTTCCCGGACACGTTCCGGAAGTGGCGAAGATGATTGCCGAGATCAAAGGGCTCTCCTTAGAGGAGACCGCCGATCTCACCCGCAACAACTTCAACACCCTATTTAATACGCAATTTTAAAAGAGAGATCACTATGCCTGCGACGAAGAAAATTGCCGTAATTGGCGATGTCATGCTTGATTGTTACTGGATCGGTTCGACCCATCGAATCTCTCCGGAATCCCCGGTTCCGGTGGTTAATATTAAGACCATTGAGAAGAAACTTGGGGGCGCAGCCAACGTTGCGCTCAACATTCAAACGCTCGATCAAACCGTCTCTCTTGTGGGTTTAATTGGCGATGATGATGCCGGGCGAGATCTTAAAGATCTATGCCAATCGGCGGGAATTATCGATGCGCTGATTACCGATTCTCAGCATGCAACCATCAATAAACTGCGCGTGATTAGCCGTCAGCAACATGTGGTCCGCTGTGATTTTGAAGAAAACTATCCCGATACGCCGTCCAAATCGACCGTTGATCTGTGTAAAAAAGAGATTGAAAGTGCCGATGTGATCGTTTTATCCGATTACGGCAAAGGCTTTTTACAGCCGGTATCGGAGCTGATCGCTCATGCCCGCGCGCACGGTAAAAAAGTGATTATCGACCCGAAAGGCGATGACTTTACTAAATATCGTGGCAGTACGTTGCTTACCCCAAATTTAAGTGAATTTGAGAAGATTGCCGGTACCTGCCACAGCGATGAAGAGCTCTTTGAAAAGGCGCAAACAATGCGTGAAACGCTCGATCTTGAGGCACTGCTCATTACCCGCAGTGAAAAGGGCATGACGCTTTTTGAAAAAGATAAAGAACCGATCACCTTTTCCGCCCAAGCCCGCGATGTGTTTGATGTTACCGGTGCTGGCGACACGGTCATCGCGCTGATTGCGACCTTTCTTGCCAAAGATCACTCCCTACCGGAGGCGTGCCGCATTGCTAACTTAGGCGCCTCAATTGTGGTGGGTAAAATGGGCGCTTCCACCGTCTCTTATGATGAGCTTAATCGTGCGATGCGTGAAGCGTCAAGAGCGCACCACCGTATTTTAACGAAAGAGGAGCTGCTCGAAGAGATCAAGATCGCTCACGATCGCCAAGAAAAAATCGTAATGACCAACGGTTGCTTCGATATTATTCACAAAGGCCATGTTTCCTACCTTGAAGCCGCGCGCCGTCTTGGAGATCGTCTCATTGTTGCGCTCAATTCCGATGCATCGGTAAAACGCATTAAAGGCCCAGAGCGCCCCATTATGGATGAAGAGAGCCGCGCTTCGGTACTGGCGTCACTATCGTCGGTGGACTGGGTCGTGCTCTTTGATGAAGATACGCCCGAATCCCTAATTAATGAGTTGCTGCCGGATATTTTAGTGAAAGGAAGCGACTACGAAGTGAGCGATATTAAGGGCGCCGAAGCGGTCTTAAACAATGGCGGCGAGGTGAAACTGATCGACTTTATCGACGGTTACTCCACCACCAAAGCGATCAACAAAATCAAACAACTTAGTTAAAAGTAATTCCCAATATATGCCATAATAGTGGCTCTTTAAATCTTTCTGATATTTGAGGACAAAATAATGGATGAGAATAAACGCAAAGCGCTTCAAGCCGCATTAAGCCAGATCGATCGTCAATTTGGTAAAGGCTCTGTCATGCGTCTTGGTGATGACCAATCACCTGCCGGGATTATTCCCGTTTCCACAGGATCAATCGGCCTTGACGTTGCCCTTGGTATCGGTGGATTGCCCCGCGGCCGTGTTGTCGAAATCTTTGGACCTGAATCATCCGGTAAAACAACGCTCACGCTTCACGTCATTGCCGAAGCGCAAAAAGCCGGTGGTACTGCCGCGTTTATTGACGCTGAGCACGCCCTCGACCCCGCTTACGCCGCAAAATTGGGCGTGGATGTAGAAAATCTCTACGTTTCTCAGCCCGATAACGGTGAGCAAGCGCTCGAAATTACCGATACGCTCGTACGTTCAGGCGCAGTGGATATCGTGGTTGTTGACTCCGTTGCAGCCCTAACTCCGAAAGCGGAAATTGAAGGGGAGATGGGGGATTCGCACATGGGTCTTCAAGCCCGTTTAATGAGCCAGGCGCTCCGTAAATTGACCGCAAATATCCAAAAATCGAACACCCTTGTCATCTTCATTAACCAAATTCGTATGAAGATCGGTGTCATGTTTGGTAGCCCTGAAACCACGACCGGGGGAAATGCTCTTAAATTCTACTCCTCTGTGCGTCTTGATATCCGCCGTACCGGTGCGATTAAGAAAGGCGACGAGGTGATCGGCGCAGCAACTCGTGTTCGCGTGGTGAAAAACAAAGTATCCCCTCCCTTTAGACAAGCAGAATTTGAGATCATGTATGGCCAAGGCATTGATACCTTAGGCGAAGTGATCGATCTCGGTGTCGATGGCGGATTTGTGGATAAAGCCGGTGCATGGTATAGCTACGGCGATACTCGCTTAGGCCAAGGAAAAGAGAACTCGAAACAGTTCCTCCGTGAAAACCCTGAAATTGCGCGCGAAATTGAAACGAAAGTTCGTGAGCACTTCATCGGTAGCACCGGAACCCCTGCATCGGAAGAGGCGCCGGCTGATCCGGAGGATGAATAGAAGATCCCACGGATTCTGCGTCAGTGATTCAAGCCTCACTCTTTTAAGATCTACGGAACGTATTTAATTAAATGCCGATCCCTAGATCCGATGAAAAGCCTCCCCTTTGGAGGCTTTTCCTTATTAATCTCTAGCCCTTTTTTTATTTACCGTTAGGAACTCCATATGACCGATTCAACGCCTGCCAATATGATTAAACGTCCGGTGATGATGAAGACCATCGATGCCAACCACGAAGGTCAGCGCATTGATAATTTTCTCATGGCGGAATTTCGTGTGCTCCCCAAAAGCCGAATCTATCAAATGCTGCGTAAAGGCGAGGTTCGCGTCAATAAAGGGCGCATTAAACCCACCTATCGGCTCAACAAAGGGGACATCGTTCGCCTCCCGCCAGTGCTACTTCCTAAAACGGAAACGGTGATCATTAGCGAGGCGGAAAAACAGCATATTCTCCACTGCATGATTGATGAAACAGCGGATTTTATTGCGATCAATAAAGCTTCTGGGGACGCGGTGCATGCAGGCAGTGAAATTAAAGCGGGCGTCATTGAGTGGCTCCGCGCGGCAAAACCGGAGTGTTCGTTTTTAGAGCTCGTTCATCGACTCGATCGGGACACCAGTGGTATTTTGCTGATCGCGAAAAACCGCAAAACCTTATTAACGCTACAACAGGCTGAGATTGAAAAACACTACACCTTGCTGGTTAAAGGCGCGATAAAAAGTTCTCCGTTACGGGTTGACCTTGCGCTTGATACCGAACACCGTGATGCCCAGCGCGAGCGCCATGTCACTCCCGATCCTGATGGCAAACCGTCTACCACCATTTTTACTGAATTAAGACGTTTTTCCACTATGAGTCTCCTTGATGCAGAGCTTATTACCGGACGCACCCATCAAATTCGCGTTCACAGTGCGGCAAGCGGATTTCCGATTATTGGCGATCCCCGATATGGCGATACGGCTATGAATCGTGAAGCGAAATCTTATGGCATTGATCGACTTTTTCTCCACGCCTCCTTACTAAAATTTACCTTAAATGGCGCAGACTATACCATCAGCGCCCCACTCCCAAAAGTGCTCAACACCGTTTTATCTTCACTAAAGTAACGCTATTCCGCTATAATATTGGGAATTAATTTAAACGATTAGCAACCATATAAGAATCATTATCATGACGAGCACAACCGAATCATCGCCGTTTATTCTGCCCATTCGGGTCTATTACGAAGATACCGACGCGGGTGGCATCGTCTATCACTCGACCTACCTCAACTTTATGGAGCGAGCGCGAACCGAGTGGCTCTTATCCCGCGGGGTCAATCTACACACCTACGCCGATACGGAAAAAAAGATGTTTGTGGTGCGCAATATCAGCATCAATTATCATAAACCGGCAGTACTTTGCGACGATCTTTACGTGGCAACAACCATTGCCAAACGCACCAAAACTCGCGTACACTTTGAACAGATTATCTATCGAGGCGAGGAGCGATTAACCTCGGGAATGGTTGAGATTGTCTGCCTTGACACCGATACCCGAAAACCCCTTCCTCTTCCTGGAATCTTCACGAATTAGGAGTAATTCATGCAATCTAGCGTCAACTTTTGGCAACTTATCCTTGAAGCGAGTCTCCCCGTTCAGATCATTATCGGGATTCTTGCGAGTATGGTGATCATTGCGATCTTCCTGATCTGGAAAAAATGGATTTTACTAAAATTTGCCACCCACCAAGTGACTAAATTTGAGCGTCTTTTCTGGTCCGGCGCCGATATCAATCAGCTGGCCAACCACACCCTTAAAAAAGATCAAAAACCGGTGGGACTTGAGTCAGTATTTTTAGCGGGCTTTCAGGAATTTTGGCGCTTAAAAGATCATCTCAATTATTCCCCTGAATTGATCGCTAATAACGCCAAAAGTGCGATGTTTTCCGCAACGCAAAAAGAGGAGATCGCACTCAATAAGACGCTCTCTTGGCTCGCAACGACCGCATCAGTTGCCCCCTATATTGGGCTTTTAGGTACGGTGATTGGGGTAATGAACTCCTTTAGCGCGCTTGGCGCCGTTAAACAGGTAACGCTTGCACAGGTGGCTCCCGGGATTTCAGAGGCACTCATTGCAACGGCGATCGGGCTCTTTGCCGCAATTCCCGCATCGATGGCCTACAACAAATTTACCAACGATGTGAATAAGTTACTGATGCGGTATGATGGATTTATTGATGAATTTGCCAATATTTTATCGCGCCAATATATCCATCTCACCAAACAAAAATCGGCGCACCCCCAATCATCTCACTCTAGAGAGGGGTAATTATGCAACGCCGTACACGTCGGACAAAACTCAACTCCGAGATGAACATCGTGCCCTATGTGGACGTGATGTTTGTCCTACTGATTATCTTTATGGTGACCGCAACAACGATCTCGGTGGGGATTGATGTCGATCCGCCGTCGATGGAGAGCGCAAAAGATGTTGCCTCTGAGGATAATGACGATATCGTGGTTTCGGTCGATCGCGAGGGACGCTTTTACCTTAACTACGCGCCTGAACCTGAAGTGAGCCTATCGGACGCGCAAATTAAAGAGCAGGTGCGCTTTGTCTTTGATAAAAATGCAAGACTTAATACCCGCGTTAAAGGGGATAAAGAAGCGCCTTATGGCCGTATTATCGATGCCGTTGCGCTCTTGCAAGATGTCACCGAGAAAAAGGTTCAATTTGATGTCATTATAAGTGAAAACTAAGTATGAATAGCCGACTTCAATCGATTATCGCCAATGGCGTAAGCCTTCT
>JAAZCI010000056.1 GCA_012513365.1 Lysobacteraceae bacterium | reverse complement strand
TAAGACCCGCTTTGAGTAATTGATCCTGAAGTGACACCTTATCAATCCTTTATGTTACTAGTATAAAATTCGGCACTTAAGTGTACCATCGATCTCTTTCATCGCTTCATAGAGCTTGAGCGCCGCATCCTCACAACCGGACACATCAAGTACCACATACCCCATCTCAGCGGAGGTTTGAAGGTATTGCGCATTGATATTTAGATCAAGCTTTGAGACATGCTGATTCACTTCATGCAAAATGCCTGGGCGGTTTTTATGCACGTGTAAAATACGATTGCTACCTGGTTGTTTTGGAAGCGATACTTCGGGGAAGTTCACTGCTGAAAGCGTTGATCCATTATCTGAATAGAGCACGAGTTTCGAGGCCACTTCAATCCCGATATTTTTCTGCGCTTCAACCGTTGATCCCCCAATGTGCGGGGTTAAAATCACGTTTTGTAATTTACGCAGCGGTGAGATAAATTCATCGTTATTGGATTTTGGCTCAACGGGGAATACGTCAATCGCTGCCCCTGAGATATGCCCTTTTTCGATAAACTCCGCAAGCGCATCAAGATCTACAACCGTTCCGCGCGACGCATTAATTAAGACCGAGCTCTGCTTCATAAACGCAAGGCGTTCACGGCTCATTAAGTTTTTCGTGGTCGCATCTTCAGGCACGTGAAGCGTCACAATGTCCGACTCTTCAAGAAGGCGATTCAATGAGCTTGCCGGTTGAGCATTTCCGAGCGCTAATTTCGATTCAATATCGTAATAGATTACATGCATACCGAAGCTTTCCGCTAAGATCCCCACCTGTGTACCGATGTGACCGTACCCGATAATACCCAGGGTTTTACCGCGCACCTCGAAGGAGTCTTTTGCTGATTTCATCCAGCCGCCTTCATGACACATGTAGTTTTTGTAAGGAATGCCACGTTTGAGCATGATCATCTCAGCGATCACAAGTTCAGCCACCGAGCGGGTGTTGGAGTACGGCGCGTTAAATACCGGAATCGCACGGCGCTCCGCTTCCACTAAATCCACTTGGTTTGTTCCAATACAGAAACAGCCCACCGCCATCAATTTCTCAGCGTGTGCAAGCACCTCTTCCGTTAACTGAGTACGCGAGCGAATCCCTAGAATGTGCGCATCTTTGATCGCTTCGAGAAGCTCTGCGCCTTCAAGCGCTTTCGGGTGATACTCGATATTCGAGTAACCCTCTTTTTCAAAATATTTTACCGCTTCTTGATGCACACCTTCTAATAATACAACCTTAATTTCGCTCTTAGGGAATGATGTTTTTTTCATTGTAACTCTAATCCTTACTTCGTTAACTCAGTCGTCATATATGCTTTTAGATCTTCAATGCTGTTATCGAGCACTTTGAAGCGTTGAGGTAGCGACTCAATTGCCTCAACTAATGAAAGATCAAAGGGCGCGTTGGGAATCGCCGTTTTAATCGTTTCGTAAAACTTAATCGGTTTAGCTGTCTCAAGACAGACTTGGGTGGTGCCATCTAAATATTGCGCGCCCACATAGACCCCATCGGCCGTATGCGGATCAATGAGCTCACCTGAATCTTTATAGATACGGCGAATCGTCTCTAAACGGTTTTCGTGATCGCTCTCGCCCGACTCAATATTCCATGCCGCGCGATCTTCCCAGAGCGCATCGTAGGTGAGATCAAAATAACCTTGCTCATCAATCGCGTCCCAAAGCGCTTTCGTTTTCTCAGCGCCCGCAATCAGATAGATAAAACGCTCAAAGTTACTTGCTTTAGCGATATCCATCGAGGGACTTGAGGTGAGATGCACCTCTTTTGAAGCGCGCGGTTTATAGATCCCCGTTTTGAAAAACTCATCGAGGACATTATTTTCATTGGTGGCTAGAATCAATTTACGGATCGGAAGCCCCATATGACGCGCCATAATTCCAGCAAAAATATTGCCAAAGTTCCCCGATGGAATGACAAAATCAACCGGCTCACCGATCGATTCAGCATTCATAAAATAACCGCGGAAATAGTAGATAATTTGCGCCAAAATACGGGCAAAGTTAATGGAGTTAACCGCGCCAAGTTTATTGTCCGCTTTAAAGTTCGCATCGTTATTGAGCGCTTTGACTAAATCTTGGCAATCATCAAACACGCCTTTCACCGCGATATTGAAGATATTCTCATCTTGAACGGAATACATCTGCGCCGTTTGGAAGGCACTCATCCGCTCAAAAGGACTTAACATAAAGACGTTGATGCGGTTTTTACCTTTCATCGCATGGATCGCGCTTGAGCCCGTATCGCCCGAGGTTGCCCCTAAAATATTGAGGGTTTTATTCTCGCGCTCTAAGACATAAGGGAAAAGCTCGCCTAAAAACTGCATCGCCATATCTTTAAAGGCAAAGGTTGGACCATTCGAGATCTCAAGAACGCGCACCTCGCCCCCAATCGATTTATTAGTGATGATGGAATCGGTCCCGAAGTTTTCTTTATTGTAGGCACGATCCATCAAGCCTTTCAGATCATCCGCAGGAATATCGGTGCAATAGAGCGATGCAATCTCAAATGCTAAATCAGCATAGCGCAATGAGCTCCATGCCTGTAAGGTTTCGCCATCAATGCTTGGAATGGTTTCTGGCATTGACAAACCGCCGTCAACGCATAATCCCTCTAAAACAACATCACAAAAACTCTTCGGCTCGGCGCCACCACGGGTGCTGATATATTTCATGCTAATCACTTATCCTCTATTAATCCCTTGAATGATTCGTCTCGTACGAATCTAAATCGATATAACCATGGGGAATCCACTCATCTCCCACAAGCACCGCCGTGACAAAGCCAAAACGATGTTTTACCGGGAGCCAGTAGACCGCTCTCTCATCCAACTTATTCTTATCAATATACGCTGTTAGCGCACTTTTTAAAAGCGTATCGTCCATCTCTTGATAGCTCACTTTTCGTGCAGAAATGGTCTCTTTAAACTCTTCAATCGGGATGTAATATTTGGGGAAATTACTCACATCAAGCCCCGATACTGTCAAATCAAAGAGCGTATCACTTGAGATCGATGCTAAATCCACCGCGCCATAGACAGGCCCCGTTAATGATAGGCGGTCAAACGGCGCTTGATCTCCGAGCATTTCAGGCTCAATCTCATTGGCAACATAAACATCATAACGATCTTGCGCAAACACGATAAATACCGGGCGCGACTCATAGAGTACCCATAGCCCGTAGCCCATAAAGGCGAGCTGAAAGGCTAAAATCGTCGTCGCATCGACAATGCGCTCTTTAAGGCTTTTATGGGATTTATAGACAATCCCCATACAAAGTGGCCCGACGATCAGATCGATAATCACAATCTTAATAAAAAGATCATACCCGCCAAGTGCTTTTGACCAAATGCTCGGATACCAGAGCGTTAAAATCACTAGCGCAAAGAGTGAAACCAGCAGAATACTAAAGAGGAAATGAATTCCAAATGCTTTGAAATTGAACTTCATTTTAGCTAATCCTTTATCGCGTCATAAAGTGTCTAATTTTACACTAAACCCTCTAAAAAAATAAGCATCCGTTCAATATTGAACCGACTTTCTATAGAAAAGCTCTATATATTGCCCGTTTAAGCGAATCATAATTCAATCGGACTCAAGCAAAATTATGGGTTTTGCTAGTGATTCTCAAAAAATCCTCGTACAATATGAGCCATTCTACCTGCGCCATTCGTGCGCATTTACGATCGTTCGATCCATTCAGATTACGACACCACACGAAAAAGGAACCGTATGAAAAAGCCTGCGACTGAATATCAAAAAGGGATATTACTCGTCATCGCCTGTTACACCATTTGGGGAAGCTTTCCGCTCTATTGGTATCCGCTACAGGGGATGGATGCCTATCAAATTATGGCGCAGCGCGTACTCTGGTCATTTCTATTTCTGCTTGGCGTTGTCACTTTTACCGGACAGATTAAAGTGGTGCTCCACGGGCTTACCAATCGGCGGATTTTTGTCACCTTTTTAGGGGCCTCCTTCTTTATCTTTTTTAACTGGCTCACCTATCTCTGGGCGATTAGCAATAATCATGTGCTCGATGCGAGCCTTGGCTACTATATGAATCCCCTTGTAAGTATTTTTCTCGGGCGCATTTTCTTAAAAGAGTATCTCAGTCGCCCGCAATATATCGCCATCGGCATTGCAACACTCGGTGTGCTTTGGCTCGCGATTTTAGGTAAATCCATTCCAATCGTTGCAATTATTCTCGCCACATCCTTTGGGTTTTATGGGCTGATAAAACGGGTTGCGTCACTGCCAACCATTCCCGGACTCACACTGGAAACCCTCTTTATGATGCCCTACTCGATCGTCTATCTTGCAATCGTCATTAACAAAGGCGAACTGCAACTCTTTAATCTCGACACCATTCCCCTACTGGTTCTTCTCTTTTCAGGAGCCGTGACCACCATTCCGCTCGTTCTATTTTCCGAAGGCGCGCGCCGAATCCCGCTCTCGCTGGTGGGAATCTTTCAATATATCTCGCCCACCTTCCAACTGTTAATGGGGATTTTCCTCTTTAAAGAGACTTTTTCGACTAACCGTTTTGTCGGCTTTTCCCTTGTGTGGGTCGCGATTGCGGTATTTCTCTATGGTGAATGGCGTAAAAAACACCCGAAAGGCGGGAAAGCTGCCCTATAAACAATACATAAAAAATCTATAAATAATCTTCTTCACTTATTAAAAAGCCCGCTCTTTAAAAAGATGCGGGCTTTTTTGATGGGAGTTAAATAAATCGATCCGGTTCTTTTAAGGTTTGCAGTTTAAGGCCACTTAGATGAATGAGTGCAAAATATCCCACAACCGCCACAACAACCACACCCATCATCACGCTAAAGCGCATCATTAGTCCTGCCTCAAACCAAAAAGCGCTGAACGATGCCACCCACATTAATCC
>JAAZCI010000055.1 GCA_012513365.1 Lysobacteraceae bacterium | reverse complement strand
TGTGATGGGACATAGTTGCCTAGACCTTTTTGCCGGAAGTGGCGCGCTTGGGATTGAGGCACTCTCTCGCGGTGCGGGACACGTCACCTTTATCGAAAAAAATCCCACCGCCTACAGAACGCTCCTCAAAAACATTGAATCCCTTAAAATTAAGCCAGAGCGTTATACGGTGATTTTAGGCGATGCGCTAAATTATATTGAATCGCTTCCTGAAGAGTCACAATTTGATCTACTCTTTATCGATCCGCCCTTTCATGGCGAGCTTTATGATGCGCTTTTACAAAAAATCGGCGCACATCATGGACTGATGGAGGCACTTGTGATCTCCCTTGAGATTCCCCGCAGTAAAGCCCTCAACGATACGGCGCTTCTAACCCATTTTGAGCGAAAAAAGAGCGCGAAAACTAAAGAGAGTGAGCTCTTTCTCTATCGCCTGCTCGAATAATCACAAATAAATGCAACTACGGACATAAAAAAGCGGAACCGATACTTTAATCGATGTTCCGCTTTTTTATGATTTCTGTTTTTAATTGACTAATTTACCACTGATACGGCGGCGAGCCCGCTTACATGTGCTCTTCCCACAATTTGGTAATGCGCTCTGAGAGCTGCATTGGATCAAATGGTTTGGTTAATACTCCCAGCATTTTCGGAGGACGCGCCTCTGAATACGCTGCAAACTGAACGTTTGCCGTTAAAAAAATCGCAGGGGTATTTTCAAACTCCGGAAGTGCCTGAAGCGCATTTAACGTCTCAGGACCGCTCATTTCGGGCATCATCACATCAATCAAAAAGAGTTCCGGCTTGAATTCATCCACACACGCAAGCGCCGCTTTTCCTGAGGCACACGCCTTCACTTCAAAACCGCCCACTTCCGAGAGGGAAAATTCGATAATACTCAAAATATCCTGATCATCATCGATACAAAGAATTCGCCTTAATGGTCTCTTCATGCTCTCTTTACATCCTATTTCTGCCACTGCACTCGTTTAATATATCACGCGTATATTGTACCAAACAATCCCCATTAATTTAGACGCCGGTCATACGCTAGGTAATTATCTGACCAATAGACCACTTCTTGCACCCTAGGGGTGATCAATCGCATCATCTCTTGCCGAGTAAACCAGCCCCACTCATTGTGTTCTGGGCGGCCAAGCTCGGGATTAATGGGGAGATCAATCTTGCGCGAAGGGGTCTCTGCAATATAGTAACGCGCCACCTTTTTACCACGGCAATAAGGGGGCGTTTCATAGAAATCGTGTCCCCACGAGAAACGTAAATTGGTGAGCGTTGTCTCCTCTTCCACTTCTCGAAGGGCTGTTTCTAACGGTGTTTCGCCCGCTTCGAGCTGTCCTTTTGGAAAATCCCAAAAATTATAGGCTCGGAGGAGCAGGTAGAGAAATTCGCCCCGCTCCCAGCGAACAATTACGGCACCGCAAGAGAGAATCTCCGGTGTCGATTCATCATTCACAGGATGATCCTCCTGCGTTTAGTGATAGCGCGGGCTAAACTCGCGAACCGCTTCCACCATCGCCTTAACGTTTTCAGGATCAATCCCCGGATGGATTCCGTGACCAAGATTGAAGATATGGCCTTGGCCTTTTTCAACAGGACCGTAGGCGTGAAGCACTTTCTTCACATTTTCACGCACCACTTCCGGCGTTGAATAGAGAACGCCCGGGTCCATATTGCCTTGGAGCGCGACTTTATTACCAATTAACGCTTTCGCATGAGCAATGTCGGTCATCCAGTCAAGACCCACAGCATCGGCACCGGCATTAGATTGCTCGCCTAACCACATACCGCCATTTTTCGTAAAGATAATGCTTGGAATGCGCGCGCCGTTATAATCTTTAATCACACCGCGAACGATTTTCTCAATATATTTAAGGGAGAACTCGCGATAATGCTCTTTCGATAAGATGCCGCCCCAGGTGTCAAAAATTTGCACCGCAGCTGCACCGTTTACGATCTGCGCATTGAGATAATCGATCACAACGTCAGCGAGTTTGTCGAGAAGTTTATGCATCGCTTCAGGGTGCTCATACATAAAGCCGCGAACTTTACCAAAATCCTTACTGCCGCCACCTTCAATCATGTAGGTTGCCAGCGTCCATGGGCTTCCGGTAAATCCGATAAGCGGCACACGACCATCAAGCTCTTTATGAATGGTGCGTACGGCATTCATCACATAGCCAAGCTCAATTTCAGCATCGGGTTTGGGAAGATTATCGATCTGTCTTGGATCGGTAATGGGGGTTTCAAATACCGGGCCTTTGCCAGGCACGAAACTTAAACCTAATCCCATCGCGTCGGGAATGGTTAAAATATCTGAAAATAAAATGGCGGCATCAAAGCCAAAACGGTCAATCGGCTGAAGCGTGACTTCACAAGCAAGTTCAGCATTACGGCATAGATCCATAAAGCTTCCCGCTTGTTCTCGTACACGGCGATACTCAGGGAGATATCGGCCTGCTTGACGCATCATCCACACGGGCGTCCTATCCACAGGTTCTTTGAGCAAAGCGCGAAGAAAACGATCGTTCTTATATGTCATATGTTCTATAATTCCATTATATTTATTAATCGTGAATACTTTGAAAGTGTACCATAATTCGCCCTAAAAAAGATTTATTTTCAAAGAGCATTAGCTCTTTTTGACCAAACAGGGTATAATAACCTGCTCTTTTATAACCGACTAGCAATCATTGTCGATGATTTTTCGGTTTAATCGAGATTAATACACATTTATTTATTATTAATACTCACAAGCTTATCGCGCTTAAATGTGGGTGCTCCGTCATTTATATTGTGGTGGCAGTTCATTTAAGCAGGCTTGGAGGCTCAACCCTATTAAAGGAAAAACTATGTCTAACGTATCAATGCGTGAATTACTTGAAGCTGGTGTTCACTTCGGTCACCAAACCCGTTTCTGGCATCCAAAAATGAAACCTTTCATCTTCGGATCACGTTCTAAAATTCATATCATCAACTTAGAAAAAACCGTTCCAATGCTTGACGATGCTTTAAACTTCATCTCAAGTATCGCAGCACAAAACGGCCGCATTCTTTTTGTTGGTACAAAACGTGCAGCGTCAGAAGCGATCACTCAAGAAGCTCAACGCGCAGGTATGCCATACGTTAACCATCGTTGGTTAGGTGGTATGCTCACGAACTTCAAAACCGTTCGTAACTCAATTCGTCGTCTTCGCGAAATCGAAGAGATGAAATCTGATGGTTCATTAGAGCGCTTAACTAAAAAAGAAGGCATCCTTCTTGAGCGTGAACTTAACAAATTAGAGCGCAGCTTAGGCGGTATCAAAGATATGCCTAACATTCCAGACGCACTTTTCGTAATCGATGTTGGCTACGAAAGTAATGCCGTTGCTGAAGCGAAAAAAATGGGAATTCCTGTAATCGGAATCGTTGATAGTAACAGTTCACCTGAAGGCGTAGATTACGTAATCCCAGGTAACGATGACGCTATCCGCGCAATCCGTCTTTACACTAAAGCCGTTGCTGATGCTGTAATCGAAGGTCGTGGTTCAAACGCACAACTCGCTGCTAAAGATGCACAAGCGGCAGATGAGTTTGTAGAAGTTGAAGCGGCTGCTGACGCAGAGTAATAATTGATTTTAGGGGGGTGCTTAACCGCACCTTCTTTCCATCATTTTTTGGTTTTCCACTTTATTCACTTTTAATTTAATGAGGTATTTATAATGGCGAATATTACCGCAGCCATGGTTAAAGAGCTTAGAGAGCGCACTGGTTCAGGCATGATGGAGTGTAAAAAAGCTCTGACTGAAACAAATGGCGATATCGACGCAGCAATCGATTTAATGCGTAAAAACGGTCAAGCAAGTGCTGATAAAAAAGCAGGACGTGCAGCGGCTGAAGGCGTACTTTTAGTACGTACCGCAGGCAGTTTCGGTGTGATCGTTGAAGTAAACTGTGAAACAGACTTCGTAACGAAAAACGAAGACTTCATCAAATTTGCTGATGATGTTGCTAACCTTGCATTAAACGAAAAAATCACCACAGCTGACGCGTTAAACGCAGCAAAATTAGGGGATTCTACCGTTGATGAAGTTCGCCGTGGTTTAGTGGCTAAAATCGGTGAGAACATCTCTGTTCGCCGTGTAGCAGCCATTGATGGTAACGGAATGATCGGTGCATACGTTCACGGTGTTCGTATCGCAGCCATCGTTGACGTATCAACAGATAACGAAGAATTAGCGAAAGACTTAGCGATGCACATCGCGGCAGCAAGCCCAATCTGTGTAGACGCGGACGCTGTTCCTGCTGAACTTCTTGAAAGAGAGCGCGCAATCTACGTTGCACAAGCACAAGAATCAGGTCGCCCTGAGAACATTCAAGAGAAAATGATCGAAGGTAGAATGCGCAAATACTTAGAAGAGATCACTCTTGTAGGTCAAGCATTCGTTAAAGATCCTGACATGACGATCGAAAAACTTCTCAAAAACAACAACGCAACCGTATCTTCATTCATCCGTTTCGGTTTAGGTGAAGGCGTTGAGATCGAAGAGACTGACTTCGCAGCAGAAGTTATGGAACAACTTAAATAAGTGTTCTTAAAAATACAGGATCGAACGCAGCTTACCCTTCCCTATATAAAAAATAATAGGTAGCGGTATAAACGCAACGATCGTGAAAAAGAGTGTGATACCCATTGGGTCACACTCTTTTTTTGTCTCCAGATTTTACTCATTCATCATTGACCGGTTTCTGTTTCAACAGGCATAAAAAAGCCCCACCGAGGATTCAAACATTATGAACCGCTTATGGTGAGGCGTTTTGCTATTGGGGACGTTTAAGGATTTACCCGAAACGCAGCCATTATTTCTTTTTCGGTCTAAAGATCGGGCATTTTGCTTCATCAATTTCGAAGAAGTGTCCCCCAATCAGATCGATGCAGTAGGGAATTGCAGAGAAGATTCCATTGACGACGGTATTGCCCTCTTTATCTTTAACGCCTGCTAAAGTCTCTTCGATCGCACGAGGACGACCGGGGAGATTCACGATCAGCGTTTCATTACGAATAACGCCGACTTGGCGCGATAAAATGGCGGTGGGAACAAAGTAAAGACTCACTTGACGCATCTGCTCGCCAAAGCCTGGCATCTCCTTATCGGCAATCGCTAAGGTGGCATCCGGCGTTACGTCCCGTTTTGTTGGGCCTGTTCCGCCGGTGGTGAGCACTAAATCACACTCTTTATTATCCACAAGATCAATGAGGGTTTTCTCAATGAGCGCCTGATCATCTTCGATCAAGGCTTTGTGATAAACAATCGGATTTTTCACCACACCATTTAACCAGGACTCAAGATGAGGAAGCCCCTCATCTTGATAGTCACCACGGCTCGCCCGATCACTGATCGACACTAAACCGATAATCACTTCATCCATTTTTTTATCCATCTTTATACTGCTGTCCTTAATATTAAATGATTAACAAAATGCAAGGAGCAGGCTCGGCATAACCCCGAGAACCGCTAATGCAAACACATTTAATGATAAGAATACACGACTTGTTGCAGGGGCATCAACTGTGAGCTCATTCTCCGCAACGGTTTCATCAAAGAACATCACTTTTACCACGCGCAGGTAGTAGAAAAGTCCGATCACTGACATGATAAGTCCGATGATCACTGTCCAGATAAAGCCCGCTTGGAAGGCACTTTTAAGTACTAAAAGTTTCCCTTGGAAGCCCACGAAGAACGGAATACCGCCCATTGAGAACATCACTGCCGCCATTAAAAATGCAAGCCAGCCGTGTTCGCGACCAAAGCCTTTGAGCTCATCGATATTTTCAACCGCGTTACCATTATTTTTCACCATTAACACAAAGCCAAAGGCTGCGGTAGTGGTGAGTGCGTAGGTGATCGCGTAGAAAAGACCGGATGAATAACCGCTCTTATCATCTAAGAAGAGACCTAACAACATAAACCCAGCATGCGATACCGCTGAATAACCGAGCATACGGCGCAGGTTTTCTTGTTTAAGTGCGATTAAGTTACCGAGTACAAATGAGACGATTGCGATCGCTGAAAGCACGAGCTGCCAATCTTCTACAAGGTTGCGCGCTGAGACTAAAAGGAGCGCACTTGCCATTACAAATGCTGCCACTTTCGGTGCCGCACTGATTAAAAGTGCTACCGGCGCTGGCGAACCTTCATACACATCGGGAACCCACGCGTGGAACGGTGCCGCCCCAAGTTTAAAGGTTACCCCAACGATAATGAAGATCATTGAGAAGAGAAGAAGCTTGTTGCTCATACCGCCCTCTTCAATGGCGTTTTGTACCATGAAGTCTGCGATCTCGCTTAATACAAATGAACCGGTTGCGCCGTAGAGTAATGCCACACCAAAGAGTAAGATCCCTGATGCCATCGCACCCATGACGAAATATTTCATCGCCGCTTCAACGCCGCGACTATTATTACGATTGAGCGCTGCTAATCCGTAGAACGGAAGCGACATTAACTCAAGCCCTAAATAGAGGGTTAACATCGTCGCTGCCGATACCATCACCACCATTCCAAGCGTGCTTAAAAGGGTGAGCAGATAAAACTCCGGAATCGCAAGACCATCCATCTCAAGACGGGGATAGCTATAGATAAGGCCAATGGCCACAAGCGCGATCACCATCAATTTCAAAAACGCTGCTGAACTTGAATAGCTCACCTCGCCAAACCATAGGCTAAGCGTCTCTTGACCGTTAATAAGGTCTGGCATATCACTGCTGAAATGCACAATGCCGCTATTCATTTGGGCAAAGGCTAAAATGCCCGTACCCACAAGCGCTACTAAACTTAATACATAGAGCTGCTGATGCCCTGAGTCCTTACGAAAGCTCTCATAGAGTAGAATCACTACTATCATCGAAAGCAGGAAGATCTCAGGCATCGCCGCCATCATATCGATTAGTCCTAATTTACTTGTCATCTTTTTTTCCTTTAGATCTTATCGAGCGATTAACTGTTGAGCTTTCGCTGCTTGTTCAACACCAAAGCTAACTTGCTCTAAAAGGCCATCAATCGAGGTATGCATCAATTCCGCTACTGGATTTGGCCAGATACCGAAAAGGATAATTAATACCGCGAGCGAACCGAGTAAGAGCCACTCTCTACCGTTGATATCGGTGAGTTTTGCCACATGATCGTGGGTCACTTCACCTAAGATCACACGCTTAGTGAGCCATAAGTTGTACGCCGCACTTAAGATAAGCGCTGACGCCGCTGCTAATGCGATCCAAATTGAGTATTGGAAGCTTGAGAGAATCACCCAGAATTCACCGATAAAACCTGATGTTCCAGGAAGACCTGAGTTTGCCATCGCAAAGAAGACAAAGAATGCACCAAATACAGGCATGGTGTTGATCACCCCGCCGTAATCCGCAATTTCACGTGAGTGAACGCGATCATAGAGCACCCCAATACAGAGGAACATCGCTGATGACACAAGTCCGTGCGAAATCATCTGCATCATACCGCCTTGGATCGCCATTTGCGCCGCATCAAATGATCCGGTCACTTTTGCAATACCAAATGGAAGCATAAAGCCAAGCGTGACAAATCCCATGTGGGCAATCGATGAGTATGCGATAAGTTTTTTCATATCGCGCTGCACAAGAGCCACAAGCGAGATATAGATAATCGCTACGATACTAAGTGCAATCACAAACCATGCGTAGGTCTCCGCTCCGTGAGGAACGATCGGAAGGATGAAACGAACAAATCCGTAACCCCCGATTTTAAGGGTAATCGCTGCTAACACAACTGAACCCCCGGTAGGCGCTTCAACGTGCGCTGAAGGCAACCAAGTGTGAACCGGCCACATCGGCACTTTCACCGCAAACCCTGCAAGGAATGCAAAGAAGAGCCAGCGCTGCGCGGTTGGGTCAAGATTTAAGCTTTGGAAATCTAAGATATTAAAGCTGTATTGACCCGCTTCACCGGTTTGTAGATAGAGATAAATTAACGCCACTAAAAGGAAGATCGATCCTAAGAAGGTGTAGAGGAAGAATTTAAGCGCTGCCACAATACGGCCAGGGCCTCCCCAAACACCGATGATTAGGAACATCGGGATCAACATCGCTTCGAAGAAGATATAAAATAAAATACCGTCAACCGATGCGAAAATTCCGTTCATCAATCCTTCAAGAATTAAGAATGCCGCGAAATATTGATTCGGGCGATCCTTGATCACTTCCCATCCTGCGATCACCACAATGATGGTCACAAAGGTGGTCAGAATGATAAAGGGCATTGAAAATCCATCAACCCCTAAGTGATACGCTGTGCCAAGCTGAGTGCTCCAGACGCTGTTTTCGACAAATTGCATCCCTGCGACCGTTGGGTCGAACGAGAAGAAAAGCGGCAGTGAGAGCACAAACGCAACAACGGATACCGCCAATGCAATCCAGCGAGCTCGTGATGGCTGATCTTTTCCGACCGCGAGTACAACGAGCCCTCCGATGATTGGCAACCAAATTACTAAACTTAACCAAGATATTTGCATTGTATTCATTATTGATTCCTAGTTAAAAACGACCCATGTCATAAGCACTAACAGCCCTATGATCATTAAAAATGCTGAGTGATAGAGGTATCCTGTTTGGATCTTACGCACAAAGCCCCCGAGAGCGCTTGCAATGCGTGATGAACCAAAGACGATCTTCTGATCGATCAGTTCGTCATCGACCTTCTTCCATAATGTATTACCAACGCTAATCGCTCCGGCAGAGAAGACTTTTTCATTGATCTTGTCGAAGTAATAGTTGTTCGCAAAGAGAGGCATTAAGCGCGCTTTTTCAACCGCGTTCGTTGCCGCATCAGCAATGGATGGTTTTACCATATAGACAAACCATGCTGTGAGAAGTCCTGCAATGGTGAGATAGAACGCTGGAGCGGTGATCGCCTCTTTGGTCATCTCCCATGAAATTCCCGTACCTGAAAGACCTGCAAAATCCGCTTGAAGATCGCTCATCGTGCTGTGTAAAAGCGGGCCATTCACTTCAAGCGCTTCTTTTAAGAAACTGCCTGAAAGCATCTCCGGCGCCATATACCAGCCAAGAATCACAGATGGAATCGCTAATAAAATTAACGGAATCGTTACCACTAAACGAGACTCTTTTGGTGCCTCGTGAAGCACGCCTTGCGCACCACTGTGATCGCTTGGATCGATGGTGAAACGCTCTTTTCCGTGGAAGACCAAGAAGATCATACGGAAGGTATAGAGTGCCGTTAAGAAAACCCCTAAGAGTAACGCAATGCTCGCAAAGCCACTGCCGAAGATATCGCTATGGTGAAGTGCCATAATGATGCCCTCTTTTGAGTAGTAGCCTGAGAAGAATGGCATACCAATCAGCGCAAGCGCACCTAATAACGTGGTGATCCAAGTGATCGGCATCCGTTTTGCAAGGCCACCCATAAAGCGCATATCTTGCTCGTGATGCATACCGATAATGACCGATCCTGCACCTAAGAAGAGAAGGGCTTTAAAGAATGCGTGCGTGGTTAAGTGGAACGCGGCCATTGAGTACGCTGACGCACCAAGAGCAACCGTCATATAACCAAGTTGTGAAATGGTTGAATACGCCACAACGCGTTTAATGTCATTTTGGAAGAGACCTAAAACCCCCATAAAGAGCGCTGTGATCGCACCAATAATCATGATAAATGAGAGTGCTGCGGTCGATAACTCATATAGAGGCGCCATACGTGACACCATGAAGATCCCTGCGGTAACCATCGTTGCCGCGTGAATCAGTGCCGAGATTGGGGTCGGACCTTCCATCGAATCCGGTAACCATACATGTAAGGGAACTTGCGCTGATTTACCCATTGCCCCAATAAAAAGGAAGAAACAGGCAACCGTCACCATATTCCACTCCATTCCGAAGAAATGGAACGTGGTATGAGCACTTTCAAGATTTGAGAATGCGCCGCTGTAATGAAGGCTTCCGCTCATCATAAATACGCACGCGATCCCGATAATAAATCCAAAGTCACCCACACGGTTTACAACAAACGCTTTCATGTTCGCGTAGATCGCTGTAGGTTTTTTATACCAGAAACCGATCAGAAGATAGGATACAAGACCCACCGCTTCCCAACCAAAGAAGAGCTGCATGAAGTTATTTGACATCACCAGCATCAACATTGAGAAAGTAAAGAGTGAGATGTAGCTGAAGAAGCGGCTATACCCAGGATCGCCAGACATATACCCAATTGAGTAGATATGCACCATGAGCGATACAGAGGTAACCACCACCATCATCATTGCGGTTAAGTTATCCACAAGGAAGCCGACAGCAACCGTTGCATTTCCCGCATCCATCCAGGTGTAGACGTTATCGTCAAAGATTGGCGCCGTCCCATTGAAATGTTGAATTAACACCATCACTGAGAGAGCCGCTGCGATTCCCACAAAGAGAATCGTTACGCTATGTGCCACTTTCGGGTTGATTACTCGGCAGAAAAGTCCTGAGATAATCGAGCCTAATAGAGGCAATAAAACGATTGATAAATAGACAAATTTTAATTCCATTTTAGCCTCTCATCTCATTTAAACTATCAACATCGATTTCGGCTCGTTTTCTAAAGATTAGCACTAAGATTGCAAGTCCAATCGCTGCTTCCGCCGCGGCCACCGCGAGCGTGAAGAAAACAAACACCTGACCATGAAGATCGTTTGCAAAGGTTGAAAACGCCACGAAAAGAATACTGGTCGATAAGAGCATCATTTCGATACACATCAACAACACAATCAGATTCTTCCGATTAATAAAAATGCCAGCCGCACTAATGCCAAATAGGATACTTGCCAGTACGACATAATCCGTTACGACTAAGTTCATTATTTTTCCTCCTTTTTGTCATCTGCGGGAGCTGCATCGGCTTTCACTGCGTCACCTTCCGCGGCCGCGTCACTCTCTTCGAGCACAGGCGCTTCTTCCGGTTCTACATACTCAGCCATTTTCGATGCAGGCATTGAAACAACGCGCATGCGATCCTCAGCGTTTTGACGGATCTGCCATGATACATCCACCGCTTTACGTCTAAGCGGACCAGTACGACGCGTTAAGCTAATTGCTGCGATCATCGATACTAAAAGCACCATCGCCACCACTTCAAATGAGTAGAGGTATTCGGTGTAGAGTAAAAATCCGAGATCTTTTGGATTGCTTCCAAATTTGCTTACAGGATCCTCACCGACAATTGCGCTAAAGTGTTCAGGATTACGCAATAAGCTCTCTGAACCTGTGGTAATCGCAATGATCTCTGCCACAAATACCACCGCAACAATGAGTCCGACTGCAATGTACTTTTTATTCCCAGCACTTTTAAGCGCCTCTTCAGGAATATCAAGCATCATCACCGCAAATAGGAAGAAGACCATTACCGCGCCACAATAGATAATAATGAGTGCAAGCGCTAAGAACTCCGCTTGCAGTAACATCCATAAACAGCTCGTCATCACAAAGGTTAAAATCAAGTGAAGTACCGAGGTCATGGTATTTTTCGCACTGACAACGCGCACCGCAGAATAGATGGTGATGGCAGCGAAAATATAAAACAGAATCTTAAATAACATTTTCTATCACCTCTTTAGTACAGATCGCTATCTTGAGCGAGATCGCTTGCAATCTGCTCTTCGAACTTATCACCAATCGCAAGTAACTGCTCTTTAGTGATAATGTTGTCGCCCTTCTCTTCCATGTGGTATTCAAAAATACGCGTTTGAACAATGGAATCAACAGGACAAGCTTGTTCGCACAGACCGCAGAAGATGCATTTGAATAGGTCAATATCGTAACGAGTGGTACGACGAGTACCATCTGCACGCTCTTCTGTATCGATCGTAATCGCTTGCGCGGGACAGGTTGCCTCACAGAGTTTACATGCGATGCAACGCTCTTCCCCATTGGGGTAGCGTCTTAATGCATGGAGCCCACGGAATCGATTCGATTGCGGGGTTTTTTCCTCTGGATATGAGACAGTGAATTTATCACGAAACATATAACGCCATGTGATGCCCAGACCTTTCCGTAGCTCACGAAGGGTAAATGTATCGTAGAGTAATTTAAATTTATTCGACATCGTTTTCCCCTACCTTTAACTAAACCAAGGACCGAAGTTCACTTGATGCATAACCACCACAACAAGTAACCAGATCACGGTAATCGGAATAAAGAATTTCCATCCTAAACGCATGATTTGGTCATAACGATACCCGGGGAAGGTCGCACGCACCCAAATAATACTGAAGAGGAAGAAGATAATCTTAAGCACCATCCAGATAATGCCATCATGCGCGAGCCAGCCTAAAACTGGAACACTCTCTAAGCCAAATCCTGAAAGCGGTGATAACCAGCCTCCAAAGAAGAGAAGTGTGATAAGCGCTGAGGCTAAGATCATATTGGTATATTCCGCTAGATAGAAGCTCACGAACCCGGTACTTGAATACTCGGTAAAGAACCCAGCAACAATTTCAGATTCCCCTTCTACCACCGCAAACGGTGCACGGTTTAGTTCCGCTAAACTTGAGATGTAGTACACAATCATCACTGGGAAAAGCGGAATGAAATACCAGCTTAAAATACCGTAACCTTTCTGACCGAGTACAATATCGGTAAAGTTAAGGCTACCGGCTGTGATAATCACCGCGATTAACGCAAAGCCCATCGCAAGTTCGTATGAAATTACTTGAGCTGCGCTACGGATCGCTCCGAAAATCGCAAATTTTGAGTTCGATGCCCAACCACCAATAAGTGATGCATAAACGCCAAGCGATGCGATCGCTAAGACATATAACACACTCGAATCGAGCATTGAGCCCTCTTTAAATGCCCCTTCCCCGAAAGGAATGACCACCCACACCGCAAAGGCGGAGGTGATTGCAATAAAGGGCGCGACTAAGAACATTTTTTTGTTCGCCGCTGAGGGAATCACAAACTCTTTAAAGAGCATTTTCAAAAGGTCAGCAAACGGTTGTAAAAGACCATATGGCCCTACACGGTTTGGCCCTAAACGGACATGCATATACCCGAGCACTTTACGCTCAACTAAGGTGAGATACGCAACCCCTAACACCACCGGAATAATCACCGCGATCGCTTTCACTAACGCAGCCACTAATGGGTAGTTGTAAATTGCCATTAACAATTCCATTATTTTGCCTCCTTAAGTAGATCGGCAGAGTAAAATGGTACGCTTCCTGCGAATTCAACGGGGATACGAACCACTTGATCCGCAAGTTTTTCCGTGACACGAATCGAGAGCGACTGACCTTGCAGTTCAAACGTCTCCTTGCTCGCAATCATCGCAACGCCGGGATTAACCGCAATGCGTGCTCGTTTTGCAAGAGGCGTTTTTTGTAACGCTTCAGAACGGCGCACATAAGCATCGACTGAGTAGAGTGAACGCGAAGGAATCGCCATTAGAACATCACGAACATTTCGCTCATAACCTTCCACGTTGATCTCAACAAAGTTGGTTGCCTCGCCCACGTCTTGTTGCGCCACATTCCATTCAGCTAAGATCTCGCCGGCATTAATATAATCAAATCCATCAAGTTGGAACTGATTGCCTAACACACGTAACACTTTCCAGAGCGGACGAGCTTCCCCTTGAGGAAGCGCTGCTGCCGAAACGGTTTGGCATTTACCTTCAAGATTCACAAGTGAACCTGGGGTTTCACCCCATGCTGCAACCGGTAACACAGTGGTTGCCACGCGGCTGAGATAATCGCTAAAGAATGGCGTCATCGCCACAACAACATCCGCTTTTGTTAATGCCGCATCGATCTGCGCCGGGTTGTGATAAT
Organism: Lysobacteraceae bacterium; assembly: GCA_012513365.1. Taxonomy (GTDB): domain Bacteria; phylum Pseudomonadota; class Gammaproteobacteria; order Cardiobacteriales; family Wohlfahrtiimonadaceae; genus CALZBJ01. The sequence continues at coordinate 11,530 of JAAZCI010000055.1, read as the reverse complement.
CCTCTAACGGATCAATCGCACCCACTAATAGATACGCTTTTAATTGCGCATCGATCATCGCTTTTGTATTAAGACCGCCCACATCAGGATGAACTTTCGTTAACATCGCACCCGTTGCGTTCGCGCCTTCGGTGATATAGCCAAAGTTCGCACCGCTCACCTTCGCAATCGCCATTGAAAGCGCTTGAATAAAGGCAAAGTCAGGATGACGAATCACTTCCGCACCGAGAACCACCCACTGTTTTTCACCTGCGAGCAGCTGATCAACGAGCGCTTGTCCTTCGGCACTTAATTCACCAGCGAACTGAAGAAGATTGCGATCAACCTCTGCGTTTTTCGACGTCGCTAATGCGTTTAAAACCGCTGATAACTCATCAACCCATTTACCCGGATGACGCACTAAGGCATTCACTGGAACGAGTTGGTCAGCATCATAGCTACTTAACATCGATACGCGCGCGCCGTTTTTCACTGCATCACGCATACGAATACCAAGAACAGGAAGCTCCATACGAATGTCCGCACCAATCAGTGCAAACGAATCGAGGGCATTCACATCCGCAACTGACACACCTAAACCGCGATAGAGAGGTTCAGCACGATCATTACGAAAATCTTCTTGATTAAAACGATGGTCAATATTTTTAATACCGAGGGATTTCGCTAATTTCTGCGCTAAATGCATCTCTTCAACGGTGGCAAGCGGTGATACGAGAACGCCCACTTGATCTGCACCATGTTTTGAGATTACTCCTTCGAGCACCATACGCGTTGCAAGCAGTGCTTTCGCCCAATCGGTTTTCTCTAATTGGCCGTCGCCCCCTTTAATATAAGGTGCTAAGGCACGATCACTGCTATGGATCGCTTCATAACTAAAACGGTCACGGTCGGCAATCCAGATTTCATTAATCGCTTCATTTTCACGAGGAACGCTGCGTGCAATTTTACCGCGAAGGGTATGAATTGACGTGTTCGCGCCTAAACCATCATGAATGCTGATCGATGGGTGACTTTCATATTCCCAAGGACGCGCCTGATATTTAGATGGTTTTGCGGTGAGCGCTCCCACCGGACAGATATCGATAATATTGGCCGATACTTCCGATTTAAGCTCGTGCTCAATATGCGTTGTGATCTCTAAGCGATCCCCACGATTCATCCCGCCAAGCTCGCGCATGCCTGCAATTTCATCGCCGTAACGTACACAACGGGTACATTGAATACAGCGATTCATAAAGGTTTCTACGAGTGGTCCGATATCAATTTTTTCATAATGGCGTTTCTCTTCTTCGAAAAGTGAGAGATTTTGACCATATTGATAGGAGAAATCTTGCAACTCACACTCACCACCTTGGTCGCACACAGGGCAATCAAGTGGGTGATTAATGAGTAAAAATTCCATTACTGCTTTTTGTGCTTCACGCGCTTTTTCACTACGAGTGCGCACAATCATGCCATCCATAATGGGCGTTGCACACGCAGGCGCAGGTTTTGGCATGCGTTCAACATCCACTAAACACATCCGGCAACTTGCGGCGATGGAGAGCTTATCGTGGTAGCAAAAACGTGGAATCGGAATCCCTGCGTTATCGGCTACTTCAATGAGCATGCTCCCTTTTGGGGCCTTAATCTCTTTGCCATCAATTGTAATCGTGAGCATATTGTCGTTAGTCATTATTTGCTCCCTCTACCATGCTGCGGCCATGTTCAATGTAATAAGCAAATTCTTCTGGGAAATGCTTAATAAAGCTCAATACAGGTGCCGCCGCTGCATCACCTAAAGCACAAATGGTTCGTCCACCAATATTATTGGCAACATGGAGTAAACGCTCCATATCTTCAGGACGGCCTTTACCTTCTAAAATACGTGTCACAATGCGGAATAACCAACCGGTTCCTTCGCGGCACGGCGTACATTGGCCGCACGATTCGCTAAAGTAGAAACTGGAAAGCGTTTGTAAGGCTTTGACCATATCGGTGGTTTCATCCATCACGATCACCGCGCCCGACCCCATCATTGAGCCTGCGCCTTTCGCGATCGAGTCGTAATCCATGTTAACGCCCATCATAATATCCGCTGGCACAACGGGAACTGACGATCCACCGGGAATCACCGCTTTTAATTTACGGCCTTTCCACACACCGCCGGCTAACTCTAAAAGATCCTTAAAGGGAGTCCCCATCGGAATCTCATAGTTACCGGGTTTGGCAACGTGTCCTGATACCGAAAAGATCTTCTGACCGCCTGCACCGGGAATGCCGTGCTCTTTAAACCAATCAGGACCATTACGTAAAATGCGTCCGACCGATGAGAGCGATTCACAGTTATTAATGGTGGTAGGTTTACCATACAGACCGACCGCCGCTGGAAATGGGGGTTTAAAACGTGGCTGACCTTTTTTACCTTCTAAGGATTCTAAAAGCGCCGTCTCTTCCCCACAGATATATGCGCCCGCACCGAGTGCTCCGTAGAGATGAATGTTAATGCCGGTTCCTTGGATATTATCGCCAAGAAGGCCTGCATCTTTTGCCTCTTGAACCGCTTGTTCAAAACGCTCAAAGGGCTCATGCATAAACTCACCGCGCATATAGTTGTAACCCACTTCAGCACCGATTGCGAAGGCGCCAATTAGCATTCCTTCTACAAGTGCGTGCGGGTTAAAACGTAAAATATCACGGTCTTTACAGGTACCGGGCTCAGATTCATCCGAGTTACAAACGAGATAGCTCTTAACGCCATCGCCTTTTGGCATAAAGCTCCACTTCACTCCGGTTGGGAACCCTGCCCCACCACGACCGCGAAGTTCAGACGCTTTTACCAATTCGATCACTTCATCACGGGATAATTCGCCGCGTAGAATCTTTTTCCAACCCTCATAGCCGCCGAGCTCCAAATAGGTGTCGATCGACCACGGATTGTCGTGACCTAGGGTAAAGTAACAAACTTCATTCATAATCATGCGTTTGCTCCTTTTGAATTCTCAATAATTTTATCTAAGATCTCATCGATCTTTTCGATCGTTAAGTTCTCGTGATATTCATGATTGACCAGCGCTGCTGGGGCATTGGTACATGCCGCAATACACTCGTCCTCTTTCTTTAATGAAAAAAGACCATCAGGGGTCGATTCGCCAGCTTTAATGCCTAAACGATTCTCCACATGCGCTAAAATCTCCTCGCCGCCACGCAGCATGCAGGAGATATTGGTACAGATCATGAGTGCGTTTTTACCGCAGGGCTTCATTTCGTACATCGAATAGAAGGTAGCAACCTCATATACCGCAACCGGTGGCAGATCTAAATACTCTGCAACGGCATCCATTAATTCGGTGGTGAGATAGCCTTCATTTTCATGTTGTACAGCACGAAGTGCAGCTAAGAGCGCTGATTGTTTGCGGTCATCAGGGAAACGTTGTAACCACGCATCAATTTCCGCTTGTACGTTCGCGCTTAAAATACTCTCTTTACCTTTCATCTTCATTACTCAACAATTGTCTATTTATCGAACTATCGGTCAATATCACCGAACACCATGTCTTGGGTACCTAAAATCGCGACCAAGTCAGATAACATATGGCCTTTTGCCATCTCATGCGTTGCTGAAATGTGCGGGAACCCAGGGGTTCTCAATTTAACGCGATAGGGCTTATTCGCACCATCGGATACGAGGTAGACACCAAATTCACCTTTCGGATGCTCGATCGGAACATAGACCTCACCTTCGGGCACACAAAAGCCTTCAGTAAAGACTTTAAATTGCTGAATTAAGGCTTCCATATCCTCTTTCACATCACCGCGTTTTGGAATCGTGACGCGTGAATCTTCACTCATCACCGGCCCTTCGTTTTTACGGAGCCAATCGATACATTGACGAATAATGCGAACGGATTGATTCATCTCTTCAATGCGCACAAGGAAACGGTCATAACAGTCACCGTTCACGCCTACCGGCACATCAAATTCGAGCTGATCGTATACCGAATAAGGATGTTTCTTACGAATATCCCACTCAACGCCCGATCCGCGTAACATTGGCCCGGTAAATCCAAGCTCAATAGCGCGCTCAGCCGATACAACGCCGATGCCTACAACACGCTGTTTCCAGATACGGTTGCCCACAAGAAGCGCCTTATATTCCGGCATATGTTTATTGTCAAAGCGATCGCAGAAATCTTCTAAGAAGTCGAGCACATCCCCTTGACGCGGCTTGTTGAGGTTATCAATCGTTTTTTGTGAACGAAGTTTTAATGGGCGTTTTTTAAAGATGCGTCCGGGAATCCCTTTCTCATATTGAGGCATGGTTTTCGGAAGATCTTTCGCCACCCCGCCGATACGATAATAGAAGGGGTGAATCCGCGCTCCGGTAATCGCTTCCTGTAGATCGTAAAGTTCTTCACGATCGCGGAAACAGTAGAGCAGCATCGCCATTGCGCCTAAGTCATGCCCATGTGCGCCTAACCACATAAGGTGGTTCATCACGCGTGTGGTTTCATCCATTAAGACACGGATATATTGCGCACGAATCGGCACTTCGATACCGAGAAGTTTTTCAACCGCTAATACATATGCATGCTCGTTATTTAAACATGAACAGTAATCAAGACGGTCTAAATACCCAATGGAATGGGTGTAGGGCTTCGCTTCCATCAACTTTTCAGTTCCACGATGGAGAAGACCGATATGAACGTCTGCGCGCTCAACCGTCTCACCGCGAAGCTCCAAAATCATCCGCATAACCCCGTGTGCTGCCGGATGCTGCGGACCAAAGTTCAGTGTGTAGTTTTCAATATTTGCCATAATCTAGTTCCCTTCCCCTTTACGAATCGTCCGAGGAATGTTGACACGCGACTCAATCGTCACAGGCTGATACGCCACACGACGCAGTTCCGCATCATAGATCACCTCAACATTTCCGGTTAATGGGAAATCTTTACGGAGCGGGTGACCGATAAAGCCATAATCCGTGAGGATACGGCGCAGATCCGGATGCCCTTTAAATCCAATGCCGAACATGTCGAAGACTTCACGCTCATACCAGTTTGCCGCCGCCCAAAGATCCACAGCGGAATCGAGCATTGGAAGCGCGCCTTTACGAGATTCATCAACAAAACATTTAACGCGAACGCGTGAATTGTGCGTTAGCGACAGAAGGTGATATACCACCGCAAAACGTTCCGGCATGCGTTTATTCGCGATCACAGGTTCTAAGTGATCCGCATCTTGTCCGGTCGTGCGTTTGGTAACCCCTCGGCTAAATCCGTGATTCGACGCTTCAATATCCCACTCAGCAATCCCGTAGGCAGCATAATCCACCGCCGTAATGTCGCTAAGCTGTTTAAAGTCGAGTTCAGGAGAATTTTTTAGGAGGGAGAGGGCGTCAAAAAGAGAGTCTTGGCCTACAGTGATTGTAAGCTCGTCGAGGAATACTGCTGAGTCTTTGACGTGATCTGGAAGCAGTTTTTTGATGCAGGAGAGTAACTCTTGTGGATTTCTAATAGTCATAATTCACCTACCCTAATCGTGCAATTGTGCTGGTGCGTTTAATTTTCTCATGGAGTTGCATAATGCCGTAAATTAACGCTTCAGCCGTAGGGGGACAGCCCGGTACATAGACGTCAACCGGCACAACCCGATCCGCCCCGCGCACCACTGAATATGAGTAGTGATAATACCCACCCCCATTTGCACAAGAACCCATGGAGATAACCCATTTTGGCTCTGGCATCTGGTCATATACTTTTCGCAGTGGCACTGCCATTTTATTCGTCAATGTCCCTGCGATAATCATGAGGTCTGCCTGTCTTGGTGAGGCCCTAAATACCCCGCCCCCAAAACGCTCAAGGTCATAACGCGCCGCTCCGGCATGCATCATCTCAAGCGCACAACACGCAAGTCCAAATGTTACCGGCCATAACGACCCCGTTCTTGCCCAGTTAATTGCCGAGTCAAGCGTGGTGGTTACAAAGCCTTCTTCTAACTTTCCTTCTAATCCCATTCCAACGCTCCTTTTTTCCATTCATACGCAAAACCAGCCACGAGCAGAAGTAGGAATACAACCCCCGCAATAATGCCTGGTAAACCGATGTGATTAAATGCCGCTGCCCAAGGAATTAAGAAGATTAATTCAAGGTCAAAGACGATAAAGAGAATGGCAACAAGGTAGAATCGAACGTCAAATTTAAGCCGCGCATCTTCAAACGCCTCAAAACCACTCTCGTAAGGAGAGAGTTTTTCCGCATTCGGTTTGCTTGGACTCAGTACGTAACCTAGCCCTATTATTACTGCAGCGAATAAAAAGCTGAAAATAATAAAGACCAGTATAGGAAGATATTGCATCATACCTACGAATTCCTCCAATCTGTAATTTAATATGTTTTATTGACGGAACAAGCTTCTAGAGATGGAAAACCCCTGTTAAAGCCTGTAATATATACACACTACACCGTGTATACCGATCCGTTCATACTAATTGATTATCATTGAAAATAAAAGTCATTAGTCGTTTTTTGTACTAACTTAGAAGAATATTATGCCACATAATTCTCTTAAAAATCTAGATTCCCCATTAATTAATAAACTCCGTAATTATGAGCCGGAATTTATCGAAATTCGCAAAAATCTCCATCAAAATCCTGAGTTATCCCGCGAGGAATATAAAACGGCGGATTATATTGAAAATTGCTTAAAATCATGGAATATCGAAACCCATCGATTAATCGGCACGGGGATTATCGGAATCATTAAAAAAGGGCATTCTAATCGCAATATCGGGCTGCGGGCGGATATTGATGCATTACCCATTAATGAATCAAATAATCTTCCCTACGCCTCGCAAATCCCCGGTGTTATGCACGCTTGCGGACATGATGGGCATATGACGACACTCTTAATGGCGGCGAAATATCTTCAATTTGATGCGGATTTTGATGGGATTGTTACGCTGATTTTTCAGCCTGACGAAGAGGATACCGCTGGCGCTAAGCGCATGATTGAGGCAGGTCTTTTTGAGAAATTCCCCGTCGATACCGTCTTTGCCTATCATAATTATCCCGGCGCAAAAACCGGCGATGTACTGATTCGTGATGGCGCGCAGATGGCGGGTACTTGCACCATTCGCATCAAGGTGAAAAGCTGTGGCGGACACGCAGCACACCCCTATCAAACCGTCGACACCATCTATGTTGTCGCCCAAATCGTCACCGCCCTTCAATCGATTCCCTCACGGAATCTCTCCGCGATCGATTCAGCGGTAATCACCATCGGCACCATTCACGGCGGCGTTGCCAATAATGCGATTCCCGGCGAAGTGGCGATGACCGGCACGCTCCGCTATTTTGATGTGGCTATCCGCGAAAAAGTGAAAGCACGTATTCGCGAACTTGTTGAATTTACCGCAAAAAGCTACGGTGCAACGGCAGAGGTTGAATTGATCGATGGCTATATCCCCACCATTAATGAACCCAACGCCACCGCCTTTGCCATTAACAGCATCGAATCACTCATTAAACCCGAGCACCTGCATTTTGATAAAATCCCCTCGATGGGCGCGGAAGATTTTGGCTTTATGCTCGCGGAAAAACCAGGGGCTTATTTTTATCTCGGTAATGATAAAAGCGACACCCTCACCCCACTTCACACAAGTGGATTTGATTTTGATGATCGTAACTTATTGATTGGGTCGGCTATTTTTTGCCAGCTCGCCCTCGACTATTTAAAATAGTGCGCGCAAAAAATCACCTTATCAATTAATATGAGTTATCATTCGCTTAATTGATCTTAGTTAAGGGGCAACCCCATCTTAACGTGATAATTTTATTGCCAAGTAGTATACTAACGCAAGATAATAGTTCGATAATTAATAAAGAGAGATAACACTATGAAACGTCTTACAGCGACGCTTTTAAGTGCGTTCATTTTAAGTGCTCTGATGGGCACCGGCTACGCACAAAACGATGGTCGAACCACGATCTATAAGTGGACCGACGCATCAGGCACTACCTATTACGGCCAAACACCGCCTCCCGGCATGAGTGGCAATCGCATCGAGGTTTTAGAATCGTCGACCGCTTTTTTAGTGCCTAAAGATCGTGAGCGTTACGAAGGTCAACAAGAGGCGACAACGCCGAAAACTCCTTCATTCTCTGGTTTCTCTCAATTAAATGAAGAGAAAGAAGCCGACGCAAAAAAGAGCGAATCTACTGAAAAACTTCTCGAAGAAGCGCGTTCGGTAGCGAAAAATCGCGACGCAAAACGCTGTGAAGAGGCCACCGATTATCTCAATTCGCTCAATGATTATATGGGCGGCGAATATGGCAAACTCAAAATGGCCAATGAAGATGGCAGCTATCGCACCTTAGATGAAATTGAAGTGCGCGAGCTTCACGAACAAGCGATACGCGATGTTGAGATCTTCTGCGAATAATTTTTGAAGACAGCATTCCACAAAAAGGGCTACACTAGAGCGTAGCCCTTTTTTTTCCTTATTTTTATTAACCAAAGCATTGTTGAATATGAGAACGTCTAACTTTTTAATCAATACTTTACGAGAAACCCCTAACGATGCGGAACTTGCGTCCCATCAGTTAATGCTTCGCGCGGGCCTTATTCGCCGCGTGACCTCGGGAATCTATACTTGGAGCCCCCTCGGATTACGCGTGCTCAAAAAAACCGAAGCAATCGTGCGTGACGAGATGGAAAAAGCCGGAGCACTAGAAGTCTTAATGCCCTCCGCTCAACCCGCCGAACTCTGGAAAGAATCCGGCCGTTGGGAACAATTTGGCCCCGAACTGCTTCGTTTTAAAGACCGCCACAATCGCGATTACTGCTTGGGCCCAACCCACGAAGAGGTAATCACCGATTTTGCGCGCAATGAATTAAAAAGTTATCGCCAATTGCCGATCAATCTCTTCCAGATGCAGTGGAAATTCCGCGATGAGATTCGCCCTCGATTTGGTGTTATGCGTTCGCGTGAATTCTTAATGAAAGATGCCTACTCGTTCCACATCGATAAAGAATCACTCGATCAGACCTACAACCGCATGTATGAAGCGTACAGCAATATTCTCGATCGATTAAACCTTGAATATCGCGCCGTATTTGCCGATTCTGGCGCAATTGGGGGCAGTAAATCCCAAGAATTCCATGTGATCGCCGATGCCGGTGAAGATACCATTGTTTACTCGGATGGTTCCGATTATGCGGCAAACGTCGAAGCGGCGGAAGCGATTGTCGTGGGCACGCGCCGTGATGCCGATCAACCGCTACGCAAAATGGAAACGCCCGGCGTTAAAACCATTGATGATCTCTCGCGCTTTTTCAATATGCCGCCTGAAATGCTGTTAAAAACCCTCGTGCTTCACGATACCGACGGTGAGCTCATTGCGGTCTGCCTCCGTGGCGATCACGAACTTAATGAAGTAAAAGCAGAAAACTCAGGTCTTTTCCAAGTACCGCTCTCCTTTGCCTCCGATGAAGAGATTGAGGAAAAACTCAATACCACTCCCGGCTCCATTGGCCCGGTAAATCTTCCGATTCGCGTGGTATTTGACCGACAAGCAGCCGTGATGAGTAACTTTAGCTGCGGCGCGAATGAAACCGGTTTCCACTATATCGGCGTTAATATTGGCCGAGACCTTGATGAACCTGAATCGCTTGATCTGCGTGAAGTGAAAGAGGGCGATCCTTCCCCTTGCGGTAAGGGTAAACTTCGCATCGCTCGCGGAATTGAAGTGGGGCATATTTTCCAACTCGGGAATAAATATTCAGCAGCCCTTGGCGCAACGGTATTAGATGAAAACGGAAAAGCGGCAGTGATGGAGATGGGTTGTTACGGCGTTGGGGTGACCCGTATTGTGGCTGCAGCGATCGAACAATCACACGATGATGCAGGCATTATTTGGCCCGAAGCGATCGCACCTTTTACTGTATCGCTCATTCCGATGAATTATCATAAATCAGAGCTCGTTAAAGAGACCACCGATTCACTCTATAGTGATCTCACGAAACTTGGCATTGAAGTCCTCCTTGAAGACCGTAATGTCCGCGCGGGTGAAGCGTTTAGCGACCATGAATTGATCGGAATTCCGCACCGCGTTGTGATTGGTGAACGTAGCTTAAAGCAGGGCGAACTTGAATATAAAGGCCGTACCGATAACGATGCGACCATGGTCAACGCCGATGAAATTATCGCGTTTTTACAAGATAAAATTGCGCACTAATCGGCTAGATACATAACCATTAAAATGAGCTCAACAAAAAAGGATATTGGCCTGTTCCAATATCCTTTTTTTTAATATACTACTTTTCTTGATTGTTCGATTTCTCGAACGCTAGCATTGTGAGGTTTTACGATTCAGCCGGCGCTTCCGTTTTAGTCGCTTCCGCCGATGCTTCTGCCGCCTTTTTCTGACGCGCTGCTTCTTGCTCTTCAATGGTCAGTGCAATGTCGTGACGCAGATAGATCGGCGAGACTTGATCGGCATAGAGCCCCAAATTCTGCTCAATATCACTGATGGCCAGCAGCGCAACTTCCCCAGCGCGAGGATGTTTACGGCTACTGATCTCCACTAAATTGAGCGTCTCTTTGAGCGCAGGATCTAAATCAAATCCATCGCCAACGCCATAAAGCGATTCAAACCCATGAGCTTTCACCGCTTCAATCATGGCATCCATACTGCTCACCTGATCTTCAAACACCGTGACCAAACGCCCCTTTTCACCACGGATATAGACGGCCCAATAAATCTCGTTCATTTTTGCGTCCATAATGGTGAGGACATTCGCCTCAGGATGATCTTCAAAGACCGGCAATGCTAAAGTTTCGAGCGTTGAAACTGGCACAATGGGTAAGTTGAGACCCGCACCTAAGCCTTGAATAAAGCCGCATGCGATTCGAAGTCCGGCAAAGCTCCCCGGCCCTGCCGCAAAGGCAAGCCCATCGAGATCTGAAAATTGACGCCCGGATTCTTCCATCACTTCTTTAATCATCGGCATCAACACTTCAATATGCTTACGGGGCGTAATCGCAAGGCGTTCAATGATTTCACCATTGACATAAATCGCCGCCGAACACGCTTCCGTAGAGGCATCTAATGCTAATATCTTCATCGATTTCCCGTTACTTTTTTACCGAATAGTGCGTGCTGCAATAGGGGCAGACCGCTTCGCCCTTTTCATTGGGCTTGAGGTAGACACGGGGATGCATTTTCCACGTCACCTCGTCAATCGGTGGGCAGCAGAGCGGTAACTCTGCAGGAGTGATCGTTTTCTCTTTTAATTCCATTGATGTTGCCATGTTTCGCTCCTCCTCTTATCGAGAAATGGGTTTATATTTAAGTCGATGAGGCTGATCCGCATCATCACCAAAACGGCGACGCTTATCGGCTTCATACTCTTCATAGTTACCTTGGAACCATTCTACATGAGAATCGCCTTCGAAGGCCAATATGTGCGTTGCGATCCGGTCTAAGAACCAGCGGTCATGCGAGATCACCACCACGCATCCTGCAAACGCTAAAATCGCATCTTCAAG
>JAAZCI010000054.1 GCA_012513365.1 Lysobacteraceae bacterium | reverse complement strand
TTGCAATCGCAAATCCTACAAGCCCCCACACAAACTCACTTAAGAAATAAGTTGTTAAAGAACTTTAGGGCTTTCTTGATAAACCCGCTCAACTCTAAGAGTGGAAGCGTTTGGCTTATCGCCCTAAGCAGACGAACTATTTTAGCAACTTTTTTTGATCTGTCAACTTTATTTTAAAAGTTTTTGTGTCCGAAAATCGATCAACTTAAAACCTGTAAAACAAACCGTTTAATCAACACCTCAATTTAACTTGAGGGGATAAAAACGAAACTGACAAACCAAATTGTTAAAGTGCTAATCTTGCAAACTCCGCTAATTTACTCATGAAACTAACCTCGCCGCCTGGAAGATTTTTTGTTCTCTGCCGAAACAGGTGATCAATTATAGCGAAGATTTAAGATACGTCAACCCCGATTTAAAAGAAAATCGAAAGATTGTCATAAATCCGCAATAAGACCATGATTCATCAAGAAAAGAATTTTGAGGGTTTTATGAAAAAACTTAGCGAATAGACGAAACGCCCCGCAAACGCGCCGCTCCCAATGATTCAAATCGCCTAGAAACTGGGCAAACATTTATAAAATCCTCCTGCCAGACATAAAAAAAGCCACCCTCATCGGAAGGTGGCTCTCTGAATCTACTTATCGCTCTATCTATAGACTCTATATATAGAGGACTGAGATTCTCTTAATTAAAACTCATAACGAAGATCAAGCTTAATACGGGTATCGCGATATTTATCTTTTCCTTTTGTGAAAGAGACACCGCCGCTAATCGTCCAGTTATTCTCTAACTCAGTTTTCGCACCAAGTTCTAGCTGATAGAGATTTTTATTCCCCGCAACCGATGCGTTCGTTAAGTTCGTTTTCTCAAGCGATACTTCAAACGGTTTAGTGTTGTGGATATAGTTAAACTCTGCATACGGCGTCACTTGTCCATCAAACCATGCACGCTCATTAAAGAGACGCGCCCCTAAACGCAGCTGAACGTTTCCGCGATTCGTCGTGACTTTCGTGCCACGATTATCCGTATAATCATCCGCTTTCACACCCATATAGGTAATTTGTGCTTGCGGTTGAAGTTTTAAGGTTTCGCTTAAATCAAACGCATGCCCTGCTTCGATCGATGCAATGATCCCGCGGCTATTGTACTTATTATTTTGATCTTTATAGTCGATGCTGTTGCGCATAAAGACATATTGCGCCCATGCATCTAAATAGCTATGCTCATCAAAATTGTATGTACCGTAGAGTCCGAGCGCAAAACCGTGGCTGCTATGATCCGCTTTGAATCCGCGCGCATGGTTTTTCGTATTCCCATCACTGTATCCGTAAGCGATCATCACCCCAGCGTTGTACTCTTGCTTATCAAGAAGGTCTTTACCTAAATGGATCGTATAGTAATCCACCTTACTCTCAAGCGCGCTACCTAAATCCGTACGATATTTACCGAACGATGCTTTCGCGTGCATCCACACCCCTTCATATTCAGGAAGGTATTGGCGATCATGATATTTAAGCTCAAACATAATGTTGCCTAATACATGATTTGCAAGATACGCGCCCACCTCAGGGGAATATTGCCCGCTCTTATCGATCGGCTTAGCTGGCTCTTGTGGTTGAGTTGGTTTCTCTGACTCACCTGGCCCCTCTGGTTCAGCTGGATCAGCTGGCTTTCCAGCGCCACCATCAATTGGCTCTCCTCCTGGATTTGATGGCATGTCAACATAGTCATTGACGATATACCAACTATTTTGCCCTTGATCCATCGTATCGTTACCTGCACGCCCCACAAATCCATACTCAACCCCTCCGCTAGTTAATGGCTGCGATGGTGTAAGTGTTAGCGTAGAATTACCTTGCACATGAACGAGCAAAATACCTTTTTTAGTTATCTCATCAGCGGACGTTACTTCACCCTTAGATCCAAATATGAAGTGCGACACTTTTTAACTATCTGAAACGGAAGTAAGATGTGACAATGTTCCATTATCCATCCCTTCCCGGAGTTGAATTATGTCGCATTATTCACATC
>JAAZCI010000053.1 GCA_012513365.1 Lysobacteraceae bacterium | reverse complement strand
GTACGGCTCTGATTATGCATCGGTTTGGCGTAAAGCTTTAAATCGATTAGAGGTTAAACAATTTAATAATATTAGCGATGGTGTCTTGGTATTTGATAGTATTTTGGGGAGTAATCAACCGTTTCAACGGCTTTTAGCATCAGTTAAAGAAAATACACGTCTTTTTTCTGCGCTTCCAGAGGATAGTGCTGCGCGTATTGAGTTAGAGCGCTCTCACTCGTATCTTTTATCGTCAAGAATCAGCAAAGATTTTTCTAAACTCAATGAGCTTTTGGAAAGCGTTGCCCAAATAAATGAGACAGAAGCTCCTATGTTTAATACAGAGGTGATGGCGGCGATTCAAAATGTGCATGATGTTTTAAAGTCGATTCAGGATTCACAAGCCCCAGGCCAATCTGCATTACATGTGGCTAAAAATCGGATTAACTTAAATGAAAGTGACCCAATTTATGCTTTAAAACGTATTGCAACTAAATTACCAGATCCAATGAATCGTCTAGTTAATAAGCTTGCTGATGAATCATGGAATGTAATTTTATTAGCCGCTCTTGATGAAGTAGATAAAAAATGGAATGAAGAGGTTTATCGGGAATTTAGCACAGTATTAGCACCTAAATACCCCTTTTCATCTAATGCTAAAACAGATGTTTCTTTAGATGAATTTGTTCATTTTTTTGGTAAAAATGGCACAATTACTCGTTTTTATGAAGACGATTTGTCTCCATTTTTGTCTGATAATTTATTGTCACACTCATCTTCGCGTTACGCATTGATAAAGCCAGAAGTGCTTGAACAAATTGAAATGGCAGAGAAAATACGCGAAGCCTTTTTTAATCAACATGGTGTTTTAGGCATTGAGTTTACTCTCTCACCCATCTCAATGGGACCACAAGTGCAACGAAGTGTTTTAAATGTTGAGGGACAATTTGTAGAGTATACTCATGGACCAAAACATGGCTATTCACTAATTTGGCCGAATGTTGTAACGGATTCTACGAAAGAAACCCTTGTAAAACTAACGATGACAGGAGGCCGTCAACCTCATAGATCGCTTACATATTATGGTCCTTGGGCATTGTTTAGAATGCTTGATCAGGGGCAGGTGACAAGTGTCGATAGTCATACATTAAATCTCAATTATGTGATTAAGAATGTTCCGATGCGCTATGAATTGAAGGCAACGGGAGAGATCAATCCATTCACTGTGGCGGTACTCCGTAATTTTCAATTATCCCCATCGTTATATAAGTAAGGAGTACGATTACTATGATGAGACGTTTAAGTTGGCTCCCAAAAAGTGCTGTTCTTTTAGGGCTATCCGTTATTGTTTTAGGGTGTGCAACGCAAAAGATGCAGAACGAACGTTATTTAACGCACGAGTTAGAAATTACTCCTTATCATTATCAAGATTCATTTCAATGTGTTACCTCTCCTAAGCCGAAATATTCTAAACGTATGAAGCTTTCCTTTTCTCGAGCGGAAGAGGTCTTTGATCAATGGGTGCCATTAGAAGAGAAGATTCGCCTGTATCAGGAGTCATTGGCGCTAGGGGATACACGGGCGCTGAGCCGTATGTTAAAACTCTATCAAGCCTACGATGCGATCGCAAAAAAGCAGCCCAATTATAAAAGTCCTTATGATGAAAAAATTCTTGAACTTTATCATGACATGCTGGTTGAGCGTAGCTTGCCAGAAGGGTATACGGAGTATGCG
>JAAZCI010000052.1 GCA_012513365.1 Lysobacteraceae bacterium | reverse complement strand
GCCCGACATTGATGGGATTTCACTGCTTAAATCGTGGCGTGAAGCGGGCAATATGGCACCGGTGATTATGATGAGCGGACATGGCACTCTCGAGCACGCCATTGAAGCGACAAAGCTCGGGGCGTCGGACTTTTTAGAAAAACCGCTCACCCTTGCCAAACTTTTAATGGTGGTGGATAAAACGTTAACCGAGGCCCCCGCTCTGCTGGCGGAATCGATCGAGCCGATATTACCCACTGAAAAGCCCTATCCTTTTGAGCCGGTTGGGCGCAGTTTAGTGGCACAAAATCTGCGTAATAATCTGCAAAAATCGGCCTCAGTCTCCCATGCTAATATTTTATTGCTTGGTGAGCCGGGTACCGAGATTGATGGGGTTGCAAGCTACATTCATGACCTCTCACCGGAGCGTAAAGGAGCCTTTTTAGAGTTTAATCTTGGCACTATGAATGATGCGCTCTTTAATTCCACCTTTTTCGATCCAAGTGGAAAAATCAGTCCTCAAATCATTCAGCACGGCAATGGGGGAATTCTCTATTTTAAAGAGATTGATGAGGCGAGTACCGCGATCCAAACCGCCCTTGCCAAACTATTAAATGCCCTTGCAACTGAGCGCAAAACAAGTAGCGCAATTCAACTGCGCGCAATTTTCTCCGCCGATGCCTATCTTCCCTATTTAGTGGAACAAGAGGAATTTTCAAGCGAGTTATGGCACCTTTTAAATGAGGTAACCATTCAGCTGCCTTCGCTTCGCCTCCATCCTGAAGATGTGCCTGAACTTATCAATGCCTATGTGCACTATTTTGTGGAAGAGAAACATCTCAATTATCGCCATTTCTCAATTGCCGCGCAAAATCGCCTCCGCAATCATGAGTGGACAGGCAATCATCAAGAGCTGAAAAATCTCATTAAACGCCTCTTAATTTTAGGCTCACAAGATGAAGTATCGCTCGATGAGGTGAATGCGGAGCTTGAAAAACAGATTCTTGAAGCACCGAAAAAAGCGGACGAACATACCTATTCGCTTCCGCTTGATCTGCCACTTCGAGAAGCGCGAGAACAATTTGAGCGGGCTTATTTAATTGCTCAATATGAGCGCGTTGATGGCAATGTGGCAAATCTCGCAAAGCTTGTGGGAATGGAACGAACAAACCTCTATCGTAAATTAAAATCGCTCGATATTGACCCAAAAACTGGCAAATAACGATAACGCCATCACCATCATGATTAACTTTTAATGACAACCTGCACACACTGCTATGACTGATTTTTCCTACCTTAAAACAAATTTAGATCACCTAAACGCTCGCATTGAAACGGCGGCTAAAAAAGCAGCCCGTGATCCCAATGAGATCTCGCTATTAATGGCAACAAAAACGCGTACGCCCGAGGAGATTAATGCGGCAATTGAGTTTGGGTATGGGTTATTGGGGGAAAATCGCGTACAAGAACTGGTAGAAAAAGCGCCTCACTTACTCACTAAAGCTGATCTTTCGGATATTAAGCTTATTACTCCACGAGAAAATCACTTTATCGGCCAACTGCAAGGCAATAAAGTCGCGGACGTTTGCCAAGTCGCCACCTGCATTCAATCGGTCGATCGCCTTCGCATTGCCCGCCGCATTAATGATTATTGCACGCTCAATCACATTAATATGGAGGTATTTATCCAAGTCAATACTTCCCGAGAAGCAAGTAAATCGGGCCTCTTACCGGAAGCACTTTTTGAATTTTTAGCCGATATTAAACCGCTCACCAAGCTAACCATTCGGGGGCTGATGACGATTGGCCTACATAGCGATAATGAAACTAACGTCCGCAAAGGGTTTGCGCTTCTTCGCAACCTCCGTGATGAATCCATTGAGAAAGGCCTTCTTCCTGACACGGCAACAGAGCTCTCGATGGGGATGAGTGGCGATCTTGAGCTGGCGATTTTAGAGGGTGCCACGATGATTCGTGTCGGCAGTGACATCTTCGGTCAGCGGGATTATTCGTAATTGTTTACACCGCACCATTTAAATCAATAAAGATCTCAATCAAGGCGGATTAATCGTTTTATCGCTTAAAAATCGGACAAATTCAAAAAAAATTGCACTTTAGCCTTGAATATCCAAATCCCATCTCCATATTACCTTCAGAAAGAGAATTTAATCAGTTTAAACAAACACGTTTTTATAGCGTTTTATCAATAATTCAAACTAAATTTTAAAATTATATTTTTGAGGTAATTATATATGTCTAAAATCATCGGGATTGACTTAGGTACAACTAACTCATGTGTTGCCATTATGGACGGCGAAAAAGTACGCGTTATCGAAAACGCCGAAGGCGATCGCACTACTCCATCAATCGTTGCGTACACAGAAGATGGTGAAATCTTAACCGGTCAACCTGCAAAACGCCAAGCGGTGACCAATCCTAAAAACACTCTTTTTGCGATCAAACGTCTTATCGGACGCCGTTTTGAAGATGCTGAAGTTCAAAAAGACAAAGATCTTGTCCCCTTTGAAATCGTTAAAGCAGACAACGGCGATGCGTGGGTATCAGTCAAAGGCGAAAAAATGGCACCTCCTCAAATCTCAGCGGAAGTGCTTCGTAAAATGAAACAAACCGCTGAAGATTATTTAGGTGAAAAAGTAACAGAAGCGGTGATCACCGTACCTGCATACTTTAATGACGCACAACGTCAGGCAACTAAAGACGCGGGCCAAATCGCTGGTCTAGATGTTAAACGTATCATCAACGAACCTACTGCGGCTGCCCTTGCCTACGGTATGGATAAAAAAACCAAAGACGAAAGCAAAATTGCGGTATTTGACTTAGGCGGCGGTACATTCGACATCTCAATTATCGAAATTGCCGACGTTGATGGCGATAAACAATTCGAAGTACTTTCAACCAACGGAGATACATTCCTTGGCGGTGAAGACTTTGACGCCGTTGTGATCGATTACTTAGTTGAAGAGTTCAAAAAAGATTCAGGCATTGACCTTCGCAACGATCCATTAGCGCTTCAACGCTTAAAAGAAGCCGGTGAAAAAGCGAAAATCGAATTGTCATCATCACAACAAACCTCGATCAACCTTCCTTACATCACAGCCGATAGCACAGGTCCTAAACACTTAGACATCAAAATGACCCGCGCAAAACTCGAAGCATTAGTTGAAGAGTTAATCGAGCGCACATTAGAGCCATGCCGTACAGCACTTAAAGATGCTGGTTTAGCCGTATCACAAATTGATGATGTGATTTTAGTCGGTGGTCAAACCCGTATGCCGAAAGTTCAAGAAAAAGTGAAAGAATTCTTCGGTAAAGAACCCCGTCGTGACGTGAATCCTGACGAAGCAGTGGCATCGGGCGCCGCAATCCAAGGCGGTGTATTAGGCGGTGATGTGAAAGACGTTTTACTACTCGACGTTACCCCTCTTTCGCTCGGTATTGAAACCATGGGTGGCGTGATGACAAAACTGATCGACAAAAACACCACAATCCCAACCAACGCGAGCCAAGTCTTCTCAACAGCGGCGGATAATCAGCCTGCAGTAACGATTCATATCTTACAAGGTGAGCGTCCACAAGCATCACAAAACCATTCACTTGGTCAATTTGACTTAACAGATATTCCACCAGCACCGCGCGGTGTTCCACAAATCGAAGTGACCTTTGATATCGATGCAAACGGGATTATGAACGTCTCGGCGAAAGATAAGTCAACCGGTAAAGAGCAATCGATTGTGATTAAATCAAGCTCAGGATTATCGGAAGATGATATCGAGAAAATGGTAAAAGATGCGGAAGCAAACGCGGAAGAAGATAAAAAATTCCAAGAGCTCGTGACCGCACGTAACACGGCAGAACAGATGATCCATGCCTCTGAGAAATCTCTCAAAGATCTTGGTGACAAAGTGACTGACGATGAGAAGAAAAATATTGAAGCGGCAATTGAAGAGACAAAAGAAGTCTTAAAAGGCGATGATGTTGATGCAATCAAGGCAAAAACTGATGCTTTAACAACCGTTGCGGGCGAGCTTGCACAGCGCGTTTATGCGGAACAAGGCGGCGATGCAGCCGGCGCAGCTCCCGGTGCTGAAGAAGCGCCAAAAGACGACAATGTTGTTGACGCTGAGTTCGAAGAAGTTAAAGACGACAAAGATAAAAAATAATCATTCTAAATGAATTGATTTGGTGATAACGCATCCTCAGAGAATTTCGATTCTCTGGGGATCTTTCCTAAAAAAAGAGATGGCTCCCTGAGTCATTTTATTGCTCCACACCCATGCTCATTCATTTAAGTATAACGATGTTGATCAATAAGATGATTCTTCATCCCATAATGGCAGCTCGTAAGAGCATTAAATAAACAGATAAACGGTTAATAAGGAACGATCATTATCCATGGCAGAACGCGATTATTATGAAGTGTTAGGGATTGAAAAAGGCGCATCGAAAGATGAGATTCGCAAAGCATATAGACGTCTTGCAATGAAATATCACCCTGACCGTAATGCTGACAAAAAAGAAGAAGCAGAAGAGAAATTTAAAGAGGTTCAAAAAGCCTATGAAGTGCTCTTTGATGACGAAAAACGCCAAATGTATGACCAATACGGCCATGCAGGAGTAAACGGTCAAGCCGGTGGGTTTGGCGGGGGCGCTGGCGGATTTGGTGGCGCAGATTTTGGCGATATCTTCGGTGATATGTTTGGCGATATCTTCGGCGGAGGTGGACGCTCTCAAGCAAATCGAGCCTATCGTGGCGATGATATTGGCTATCAACTCGATATCACCCTAGAAGAGGCTGTTTTCGGCACCACAACGCGCATTAGTGTCCCGACAACCGTTCATTGTCATCACTGTAATGGATCAGGCGCAGCCGCAGGATCAGAGCCTGTCACCTGCCCAACCTGTCACGGACAAGGCCAAGTGCGCATGTCGCAAGGGTTCTTCTCCGTTCAACAAACCTGTCCGGACTGTCAAGGACGCGGTAAGAAAATCACCAATCCCTGTACCAATTGTCATGGCACAGGCCAAGAGCGCAAAACAAAAACGCTCGAAGTTAAAGTGCCAGCAGGCGTTGATACGGGCGATCGCATTCGTCTTTCAGGCGAAGGAGAAGCGGGCGTTAATGGTGGCCCAAGTGGCGATCTATACGTCCAAATCCGCGTGAAAAAACATGCGATCTTCACCCGTGATGATCAGCATCTTCACTGCGAGGTTCCCGTGAGCTTTGTTACGGCAGCACTTGGTGGTGAGATTGAAGTCCCCACCCTTGATGGCCGTGTTAATTTGAAAATTCCGGCTGAAACACAAACGGGCCGAATCTTTAGACTCCGCGGAAAAGGAGTTAAACCTGTACGCGGTGGCGCTCAAGGCGATCTACTCTGCGCGATTAAAGTGGAAACGCCGGTGAAACTGAGTAGCGATCAAAAAGAGATGCTCCGTAAATTTGGCGAAACCTTAGGGGAAAACCATGTCCCCCAGCAAAATAGCTGGCTCGATGGCGTAAAGAAGTTCTTTGATGGTCTCGGGAAATGAATGGCTCAGTGGTTCAAAACTCGATCAAAAAAGTAAATAATTTTAGATCTTGTCAAATTTTTACAATTGACCCACTATAATCGAAATTGTTAATAAACATAACGTACAAGCGCAGGCAATATTAATATCTCTATCACTCTCTTAAGTACCCTCTTAAGTCCCCCTTAGCGATATTGCCCGCGCTTTTTTACGCCACGAATTTATCCCCGTTTATCCTCTTCTTTATAAAACACCCCTATCTCTTTGATTTTAGTCGATTAATCGATTATCCTAATGCGATGGTTATTATCGCTTTTTCCCTTCTTGCGAGTGCGCTCTGGCTAATCTTATCGCCCTACTCGCTTATGCTGACCTTAAGTTTCCTCGCACTTATTTTTATCATTCCGCTAGCGCTTTATTTGCAAACTCTAACACACTTCTCAACCTCAGGATTTGCATCAAAAACACGGCACTACTCAGCTCTATTTATGATGATCGGGATGGCACTTGGTATTTCACTCTATCTACCGAGATTAATCGATTATCAAAATGCTATTCATGAGGTTCACAAAAAAGTGAACACAGCGACGCGCTACCAATTTAAAGTGCTGAAAAATCCCACTCATTACGACCGATTAACCATCGAAGTCCGCGCTAAAGACTCGCCGCTAAATGGAAAGAAGCTCTATCTTTCTCTCAATAATGCTCTATTAAAAGAGCAGATGCCGGCAAGTTCCATCCATGAAGCAGAGCTTATCATTAATCCAATTAAAACAGTTCACCGCCCTAATAAACCTTACCGGAGACTTTACCTCCTTGCCAATGAGCTGATCGGTAGAGCGTCGCTCACGAATTCCGATGAACTGATCACACTTAAATCTGCCAACTCGGTTGAAACGATGAGAAACACTCTCTATCACTATTTTGACGGGTTAACCCAGTACGAAAACCGCGCCTACTTTAGTGCGCTCACTGTCGGCATTACCGATTCACTGACTCAGCATGATTGGAATGTGCTGCGTAAAACTGGCACCATTCATCTCGTTTCGATTTCAGGCCTGCATCTAACCTTTGTGGCCTTTTGGAGCTTTCTAATTTTGCGCTATCTCATCGCGCTCTTTAAACCCATACGTTTTGCTCCTTATCAGCTAGCTGCCCTCCTTTCGATCGGCGTTGCCCTTTTTTATGCGCTCCTTGCCGGTCTCTCGCTTCCAACCGAGCGCGCGCTCTTAATGTACATCATCGCGATGATCACGCTACTCTTGCACAGGCCGATTTTCCGCCTCCATACGCTTGCCATTACCTTTATTATTATGATGATGGTGATGCCCTTAGCGCTTCTTTCCATCGGTTTTTGGCTCTCATTTACTGCTGTTGCAATTTTAATTCTGCTCAGTCAATATCGCTGGGGCGTGATTAAAACGTTATTTTTAACGCAATTAACCGTCAGCTTTTTCCTTATGCCGTTAACCGCCCATTTCTTTGGTGAAGTCTCACTCATTAGTCCACTGACGAACCTGCTCGCGATTCCTTGGACAACGCTCTATATTCTCCCAACGCTTCTTATCGGCACACTATTACTGCCCTTCGAGTTTTTATGGGGAATCTCGCTGAGCACGCCCTTTTTTACCATCACCAATCTCGCGCTTAGACTCTTTCGCTACGGACTTGATTATATGGTTATGCTTCCCTATAGTTCAGTTAAAACGCCCTATATTGCGCTTTTTCCAACGGTGATTTTAACCCTGCTTCTCCTTTTAATTTTAAGGCGAAAGCGAGCTCACACCAGTAGATGGAATCCTTACAGAGGCCTCTCAATTCTCTATCCCATTCTCTGCTTAATGATTCTTGTCGGCCATTATCTCCTTCCTAAAAAGACTAAAGAAGGACTCTATTTAATGCCGGTAGGTGAAGGCTTATCGGCGCTCGTTGTCACCGATGAGATTACCTTTTTATACGATACGGGGCGGTATTTTCGCCAATTTGATCCCGGGCGGGATGTGATATTGCCAACGCTCAATCGCTTAAATATAAAAGCTCCCGATGCCCTTATTTTAAGTCTCTACAATGGTCAGCACACAGGTGGAACGCGTTCGCTGTTAACCAAATATCCTCAAATACCTGTATTTGCCCACTCCTCTTTATTAGCATGGACCGATGGAAGTCGGCATTGCCACGAGTTCCAACACGAATCTGAACGTCTCACCATTACCCCCATTAAGACGATCAAGAGCAGTTGTAGTTATTTTGTAAGAATGGAAAATGAGCTGATTATCCTCTTATCAGACCCCACAATACGGGAGTTTCGGAATCTCTCTATCGATCTCAATCAAGCGCTTTTTGAGCATCAAAATAAAAATGGTGATGCGCTCAATGTTACACTACTATTTCCTAAACAGGGGCAATCTCGCGGGTATACTGACTTCTATGCATGGAAAGAATTGGTTAAACATCATGATATTACCCTCCTATTTACCACTCGAACCATTCATGAAGATTATTATAATCAACCCGAACTTGAACCCTACTCTAACGCCTATGATGGCATGCTTCGGTTACCTTTTAACGCATCTAAAACCGATTATTCTCGTGAAATAGATCAAGCGATCGATTGTCGCCGATTTTGGTGGATAGATTGCACAAATAATACCCAAACACCCCTGTAAATCAATCCTAAACAGTGTTAAGTGACGGTAAACGGGGTTTAATTTTGGAAAACGCGCTACACATTCACTCCATGAATGGTAAAATAGCCCAATTATTTGCAAACAATAACAAAAAAAGAGAATTCCATGAGGATATTATTAATCGATATTGGGAACACCACGTGCGATGCCAGAGCGTACGACCCAAGCGATCAAAGCATCACTCCCCTGTTTCGCATCTTTAGCCGAAAACTCCTGATTAATGCACCGGCGCTATTGCAAGAACATGTCGGTGCGCTCAACGAGACTTTTAGCAAGATTATCTACGTCTCTGTTGTGCCGGAGCTCAATGATCTTGTGCGTGATTTAGGGCGCTCGCTCTCGATTGAAGTGATTAATATCCGTAATGATATCGCCTTTGATCAATCGCCCTTTAAGCTTAAAAATATCCATCTGCTTGGCGCCGATTTTGTGGCCAACTATTTTGGATTTATGGCGCATTATCCGTGCCGAAATGTGGCGATTGTCGCTCTTGGTTCAGCGACGACGATTTTTCTCATTCAAGAGGGGAATTTTGTTGGAACGACCATCTCTCCCGGCGTGACTTTTAGTTTAGAAGCGCTCTTAAGTAATGCCTCCTTACTTGAGCAGATGGATTATCAAATGATTCCGGAAACACTTGGGAAAAATACCTTTGAATCGATCTCAATTGGCTCCATTAAAGGTCATTACCATATGATTATGGGGCTCATTGGGGAGATGAAAGAGGAGTATCGTATCGATAAAATTCTCTTTACTGGAGGCAATGCCCGTTTTTACGAAGAGCGCTGTGAAAAAGAGGGGGTTTTGATCGATGAAGAGCTCATTTTTAAGGGGTTAATCAATCTTTATGAGGCAAAAGGTCGCCTTCCCGCACCGCCGAAAAAGCCCCAATTAAACGAGACGCAAATAACGGAATAATTTCTACTCCATTTTGAAGGTTCCGTGCTAAAATAGTGCCTTATGAAGACCCCTAAATTTTGGCAACAACGCACGCTTTGGAGTTATCTATTCCTACCGCTCGCGCTTCTCTATCGTGGGATTGCGTCGCTTGACCGTTCCATTAAATTAAAAAAGATGCAAACACTGCCACGTCCGGTGATCGTGGTGGGCAATATTAATTTAGGGGGCACAGGGAAAACGCCGGTGACCATTACGCTCGTCAATCGCTTTAAAGCACGCGGTTTTAATGTCGGTGTATTATCGCGAGGCTATGGCCGTAAAACCGATGCGCTTCTCATTGCAGATACCCATCATAGCGCAAGCGATCTTGGCGATGAGCCCTACTTAATTTACCAAAAAACAGGCGTTCCTCTGGCGGTTCACCGTAATCGATATGAGGCCGGAGTCGCGCTCTTAAAACAGCATCCTGAGATCGATCTTTTTATTTGCGATGATGGGCTACAGCACCATATTTTGCACCGCGATCTTGAGATTGGGGTTGTTGGAAAACAAGGCTTTGGCAATGAGCTAGGATTTCCTGCAGGTCCGCTGCGTGAACCGATTTCACGATTGAACAAAGTAAATTTTATTATCAATAATAGTGGGAATTTGGATCTAAAAAAATACGATTTCATCCCGCCTCAATTTACGCTTCAAAGTGTGTTAAATGAAGCGATTAACCTTAAAACCGGGAAGGCAAAACCCCTCTCTCATTGGCAAAACCAAGGCGTTTCTGCCATTGCTGGCATTGCGTATCCTGAGCATTTTTTCGCCATGTTACGCGATCATAACATCGATGTGATGGGATATGGATTTCCCGATCATCACCATTTTACAAAAAAGGATCTCGCCACCCTTGATACGCCGCTCTTCATGACTGAAAAAGATGCGGTCAAATGTCAGGATTTGGCGCTTGATTTAGACAATGCATGGAAAGTGCCTCTTGAAACAACCTTACCGGAGGCGCTGATTGATGCGATCTTAAAAACCCTTAATTTAGACGTGAAACCAAATAGCAAAACCCACGTTTAGCGCATCTCTACTATGCTTTAGATAGAAAATCGATCCTATAAAAACAACTTAAGAATAACAAAGCGTGAGCGCGATAGATAAATTAAAACCCGCTCCGCTCAACGGGGATCTAACATCCCATGAGGAAACCAATATAATGAGTCAAAACGACCCAAAAACAGACGAATATTTCATTCGATTTAAAGAAAATGACCCTGAGTATGCCGTTCAGGTTGAACAATATGGCAAAGCGATTCCGAGTCGCGATTTTATTTTAGAACTCCTTGAATTTTATCAAAGTTTAGATCGTACGATCGATTTTGATGGAGTGAGTCGCGCCTTTAAACTCCGCAAAGTGTGGGAGCTTGATGCGCTTGAAAACCGCTTAAATGCGATGATTCGCCAAGGACAGATCTATCTCAATCAGCACGATCAGATCAAAAAAGTTGATCCCTCAGAGCCGATTGAAGGGATTGTTCAAGGAAAAGCGGAAGGCTTTGGTTATCTTGATCCGATCGATCCCGATGGAAAAGGTAAGCGCGAAGATTCGCTCTTTATTCCGCCCTATGAGATGGAATATCTTCTCCATAATGACCGCGTGAAAGCGCTTCCCCTTGGCACCGATCGTCGGGGTCGTCGCATTGCAAAAATTACCGAAATTGTCGAGCGTGGTTTTACCGAGTTTTTCGCCCGAGTACATCGTGAAGAAGGGAGCTATATTTTAGTACCTGAAAATCGCGACATCTCGCAACACTTTTTAGTCCCGCAAGATTCCGATAAATTGCAAGCAAAGCATCTCGATATTGTCCGCGCGAAAGTGACGCAATATCCCGATAAAAATATGATTGCCATGGCGGAAATTGTTGAAGTTTTTGGCTATACCGCAACCGTGGATATCGAAATTGAACAAGCGCTCCTTGAGCACAATATTCCCAATATTTTCTCGGCAGAAGTGGAATATGAGGTGAGTAAAATCCCTAATAAAGTGCTCGAAAGTGAACATGAGGGACGCAAGGATTATCGCGATCTACCGCTTGTCACCATCGATGGCATTACCGCCCGCGACTTTGACGATGCGGTCTATTGTAAGCCGATTAAAGATGGCTATCGCCTCTATGTTGCCATTGCGGATGTGTCGCACTATGCGCGCCGTGGCTCAGCGATAGATAAAGAAGCGTACCTTCGCGGAACGTCGGTTTATTTCCCGCGTAAAGTGGTGCCGATGTTGCACCGCGATCTCTCCAATGGTATCTGCTCGCTCAACCCTGATGTCGATCGTTTAGCGATGGTGGCTGAGCTCGATATCGACCATAATGGTGAGCTACAAAACTATCATTTTTACGAAGGTGTGATGCGTTCTCATGCGCGTCTTACCTATGACCTGGTCTTCGATATTATTAGTGGTGACGAGCTTCTGCGTGAAAGTTATAAAGAGCTCACTCCCGATCTCGACAACCTCTACAATCTTTTTAAAGTGTTGCGTAAACAGCGTGAAAAACGCGGCGCGCTCGACTTTGAAACTGTAGAAACACTCATTTTATACGATGAAGAGGGGCACATTGAAAAGATTGTTCCCGATTCCCGTAACGATGCGCATAAAATCATTGAAGAGTGTATGATTACTGCGAATATCGCTGCGGCAAAATTCTTAGAAAAGCTTGAGATTAACGGGCTCTATCGTGTGCATAATACGCCCGATCCTGCGAAACTTGGCCAGCTCCGTTCCTTCTTAAAAGAGTTTAATATCGGTCTTGGCGGAGGTGAAAACCCCTCACCGCTCGATTTTTCTCGCGCCCTTGAAGCGGCCAAAGAGAAAAATGAATGTGAGATGATTCAGACGGTCATGCTCCGTTCGCTCTCGCAAGCGGTGTATCAACCGGAAAATAGTGGCCACTTTGGACTCTCATTAAGCCACTATGCGCACTTTACCTCGCCAATTCGCCGTTATCCTGACCTTTTAGTCCACCGCGCGATTAAACATATTATTCGCAAACGAGATAAAAATGAGTTCTATAACGATGCTGAAATGGTCGCGCTTGGCGAGCATTGCTCAATGACTGAACGCCGCGCTGAAGATGCGGAACGCGATGTGATTGCATGGCTTAAAGCAAGCTATATGCAAAACTTCATTGGCGATGAATTTGAAGGCCATATCACCGGCGTTACCAATTTCGGGCTCTTTATTGAGCTTGAGGATATCTTTATTGAAGGGCTCGTTCATATCTCCCAAATGGATGGCGATTTCTTCATTTATGATGAGATTAAACACCGCCTGATGGGCGAACATACCGGCTTCCAATATCGTCTCAATGATAAAGTAAAAATCCGTGTGGTTGAAGCCAATCCTGAAACGAAACATATCGACTTTGCCCTCTTATCTCCGGTGATTGGTGGCGATAAAAATAGTGGTAAAAATGCAGGCAGTCGCCCACCGCGTCGCCGTTCTAATAACGATTCGAAAGGTCATCGCGGGAAATCTAATTCCGTGCGTAAAAAAAATGATCGTACGGATAAAAAGAGCCGTCGCAATCGTCGTAAAAAACGCCGTTAATGCGTAAATATTAAAGGAGATCACTGCTGTGACTATTGAGTATCGTAAAATTATTCATATCGATATGGATGCATTTTACGCCTCAATTGAACAGCGCGATCATCTCGAGTATCGCGGCAAACCCGTTGCCGTTGGCGGGAAATCGAATCGCGGCGTGGTGGCTGCTGCAAGTTACGAGGCGCGCCAATTTGGGATTCATTCGGCGATGCCTATGCGTACCGCGCTGCAAAAATGCCCTGATCTTATTGTGGTAAAGCCGCGATTTGAGCTCTACCGCGCCATCTCCCAATCGATTCGTGACATTTTCCATGAGTATACCGATCTCGTTGAACCGCTCTCGTTAGATGAAGCATTTTTAGATGTGACCGACAATTTTCATCAAATTGAACTTGGTATGGATGTCGCCCTTGAGATTAAACGACGCATTAAAGAAACCCTCAATCTAACCGCGTCCGCCGGTGTCTCCTATAATAAATTTCTTGCCAAAATCGCGTCTGATGTCCGTAAGCCCAATGGCCTTTTTGTGCTTCATCCGCTCAATGCCCCGCGCTTTGTCGAGGCGCTCCCCATTGAAGATTTTTTTGGTGTTGGTGCCGTAACTGCAAAAAAAATGCATGCCCTTGGCATTAAAACCGGCAAAGATCTTAAAGCCTGGAATGAAGAGGCGCTGATTCGTGAATTTGGTAAGGCGGGACACAGCTATTATCTCTACGCCCGCGCGATTGATGATCGGCCTGTCAACCCGAATCGAATTCGTAAATCTGTTGGCGTTGAAGAGACTTTCTTAAACGATCTTAACAGCCATGATGAGGTAGTCGATCTCCTTAAAATGATTCACGCCGAGCTAATTCGTCGTTGCCGAAAGCATGATTTTCGCGGACGTACGCTCACCCTTAAAATTAAATACTATAACTTTAAGCAGATTACCCGAAGCCGCACCGTCAATTTTGATCTCAACACCGAAGAGCATTTTATCTGGCCCCTTGCCCTTGAGCTGTTATCAGAAGTGCATGAGCATCGGCGCATTCGGTTAATGGGCCTCACCCTTCACAATAGCGATGAAGAAAAGCATGAGCTCAACAATGAGCTCAATCAGCAAACCCTTCCCTTTCATACTCTCGCTTAATTGCCCACTCTCCTCTATCCTCTTTCCCCTTACCCATCAAGGGATCTTCGAACACACTTGCAGTTTATTCCTCAGCTGATTATGATGAATTAATGGTGGTTACCAATAAAAATAAGGAGTGAGTTCACGATGCAAACGATCCCTAAAAATCAGTTCAAGCTTAATCTACATGAAAAAACGATCCAAATTGGTGCGCGTTTAGGGCTTGCCGACGGCACAACCGCAGATATCGCAGCGCACAGCGGATTTGATTGGCTCTTAATTGATGCCGAGCATGGCCCCAATGATCTCAAAGCAATTTTAGAACAGATTCGCATTATTGAAGGGCATCATAATGTGAGCTCTGTCGTTCGTTTACCGGCAGCGGATCCTATTACGATGAAACGAATCCTAAATATTGGCGCGCAATCGGTAATGGTGCCGATGATTGAGAGTAAAGCGGAAGCGGAAGCGATGGTAAAAGCGGTGCATTACCCGCCCAAAGGCGTTCGTGGCGTAGCGGGAAATATTTCTCGCGCCTCTCGTTGGGGGGATATTCCCAATTATCTCCTCCATGCTGAAGAAGAAATTGCACTGATTTTACAAGTGGAAACGGTGGAAGGACTCGATGCACTCGATGAGATTTTATCCGTGAAAGGCATCGACGGAATTTTTATTGGCCCCGCAGATTTAAGCGCCTCGATGGGCTATTGCAGCCATCCTGATCACCCGAAAGTCCAAGCGGCGATCCATGATGCTATTTTAAAAATTCGTAAAGCCGGTCTCCCCGTTGGGCTGATTCATAATGATCCGGTGTTTATTAAACATTATATGCACATTGGCGCCTCCTTTATGATTGTTTGCAGCGACGCTTCAACGCTCCGCCGTGCCTATCAAGAGATTTTAGAAGAATACGAATAACGCCCATAAAAAAGCCCCGCTATATCGATCTCAATCGAATAATAACGGGGCTTATGGAGTGATCTTTATGGAGTGATCGTTTACTTTTATCTATTCTTTATCCCAAATCTGCGGATATTTATACCCTGCAAAACGTTTTGCTGCATACGCTTTAAACGCATCTGAGTTATAGGCATTTTCAACCGCTTCTACCCAAGGCTTTCCTAAATCTGAGCGTTTAATAGCCGCCCAATTAATAAAGGTAAATCCGCCTTCGGTATAGAGCGCATCGGTAAAGGGAATCCCTGAACTTGCTGCATAGTTACCCGGAATAATGGCAAAATCCACATCATCACGGGAGCGCGGAATTTGCGCCGCTTCAAGCTCAATTAATTCAACCTCATAATTAAATTGCTTAATATCGCGTTTTGATGCTTTAAGCTGATCGATGCCCTCATTTAAGGTAATAATCCCCATTTCATCGAGCATCATTAAGGTGCGCGCAAAATTACTTGGATCATTTGCTACAGAAAAGGTCAATTTCCGTTTGCCAAGCTCATCAAGGCTTTTGCCTTTCCCGGTGTAAACCCCTAAAGGCCCGGTTGGCACTTGGAAAAGCTCCACTAAATCGAGATTATTCGACGTTTTAAACGCATCCAAATAAGGTTTATGTTGGAAGACATTAATGTCGATCGAACCTTCGGCTAATGCACGATTGGGCTGCACATAATCGGTAAACTCAACGAGCTTTATGGTGTAACCATCTTTCGCCATCTCAGGCTGAATGAACTCTTTGACCATATCGCCAAAGTCACCGACGGTTGTACCGATCACAATGGTTTTCTTCTCAGATGCTCCGCTCGCATCTTCTTTAGACGCGCCGGTTGCTGCATCATCAGAACAGGCGGTCGCAAGGAGTGCAAACGAGAGAAGTGCTGCCCAACGGGTAATAATTGCTTTCATCTTAGACCTCTTATTTACTCGTTACGCCCCATGCTGATGGGAATTGGAAGCCTGGGAATTTAGCGGTGATATACTCTTGAAAACGCTCTGAATTGTAGGCCGCTTTCACATCTTGATACCACTGTGAATCTTCATCTTCTACCCGAATTGCTGACCAATTGATGTAGTTAAAGTTTGGTTCATTTAAGATGCTATCGGTTAATTTCATGCCCGCTGATAAGACATAGTTACCGTTAATGGCCGCAAAATCAACATCATCTAATACCCGTGGAATATTCGCCGCTTCAAGCTCGATAATATCGATATTGAGAATGTTTTTGGTGATATCACGCTTTGACGCGGTAAGTGGATCGGTGCCCTCGCGAAGCTCAATCCAACCTAAATAATCTAAGATGACAAGCACGCGTGCAAAGTTACTTGGATCATTTGGCGCGGCAACTTTACTGCCCTCTTTCACTTGATCAAGTGATTTTAAGCGACCAGGATAGAGTCCGTAAGGCGCCGTTGGGACTTCAAACCCTTCTTTAATATTTAAACCGTGCTCTTTTTTAAAGCTCTGTAAATAAGGAAGATGTTGGAATACGTTGATATCTAAATCCCCATTTGCAAGCGCGAGATTTGGTTGAACGTAATCGGTAAATTCGATCAATTTTACTTTATAGCCCTGCTCTTCTAAGATCGGCGCAATCGAGTATTTGATCATGTCGTAAAATTCACCGGTAGTTGCCCCAAAGCGAATCTCTTTTTTAACGCCACCTTCAGTTGTTGCGTCGTCCCCACTGCCACATGCCACTAGGACGGAGAGTCCTAATACTACGGCAAGACTTTTAAACCATTTTTTAAACATTTCTGCCTCCTAAGCGATTTGTAATAATTCACTCGTTTTATCCCTATTGGATTATCGATTATCGTTTATCGAGTGATCGTGAAATTTTGTTACCCAGTGATTGAATTAAAATAACCATTGCCGTCAAAATAATCATGATGGTGACAATGACCTCCGGCTGATAGCGCATGTGACCGTGGCGAATTGCTAAGTCTCCAAGACCGCCGCCGCCAATCATCCCCGCTGCCGCACTCGCCGATAAGATACTGATGGTTAAAATCGTAACGCTTGACACAATGCCCGAGAGCGCCTCAGGAATGAGCACTTTGAAGATGATCGTTTTCGGATCGGCCCCCATCGAGAGCGCCGCTTCAATCACCCCTTTATCCACCTCACGTAAATTTTGTTCCACTAAGCGCGCAAAGTAAAAAACGGCTGCGATGGTTAAGGTAACGGACGCTGCAATCGGCCCAATGGTTGTGCCCGCGACTTTTTTCGCAAGCGGACTTAAGGCAACCATCAAGATGATAAAAGGAAACGCACGGAAAAAGTCTACGACAATGCTGTTAACCTTATAAAACGCATGACGCTGATAGAGCGAACCTGGACGCGTAATATAGAGAATAATTCCGAGCATCAACCCGATAATTACCCCCGTCGTTACGGAAATTCCAAGCATTGTAAAGGTCTCTTGCGTCGCCTTTAGAATTTCAGGTTTTAGGTCGACCACGTTTTCAACACGTGATGCGAATGTCTTTGTAGAACTCATTCTAGATCATCCTTTTTCATTGATGTTAAACCAAACGCTTTTTTCAATCACAAAAAAAGCCCATATCGACGTCGACACAGGCTTTTTATAAATTCAGTGATTTATCCATCTCTTTCGAGATTCTCACGCTTTAGCTGTATTCCTTGCCCGCAAGCTGTATCAAATCGGCATGATTACTATTAAACGCCTTTTAAAAATTTTGTCAACCCCAATGAATAAAAAAGTGGGCAATATTTTTATCTCGCGAAAAATGCATCGTAATCGGCGGCTTTAAAGCCCACTAGCCCCTTTTGATTTTCACCAGAATCACCCGCCGTTTTGAGTAAAACTGGGCGCTTAATCAATGTGGGCTCGCGCAGCATAATCGCTTTTACCACCGCAACCTCGTCAATCGTCGCCTTTTCCTCATCTGAGAGATTGCGATAGGTGGTGCTGCGTTTATTGACGAGCTCTTTTAAAGGAAATTGTGCTAAAAACTGATCGATCAACACTTCATCAATGCCATCGACGCGATAATCATGAAACGTATACGCAATCCCTTTCTCATCAAGATACTTAAACGCTTTTTTCATTGTGTCACAATTTTTAATGCCGTAAATCGTTACCATCGATCCCTCTCCTACATTTTATCCGTTATTTTCCGTTTTAATGTCGTTCTTAATGTCGCTATGCAAACAGGCAATTTGATGCGCCTTTTCACCGCGTAACTCAGGCATTATCGTAGCACATTTTGCATCCGCTTTCGGACAACGCGTACGGAATACACAGCCTGAGGGCGGATTGATCGGCGAGGGCAGATCCCCTTCTAAAAGATCTTGAGATTTATGGCGTTCTTTTTCAGGATCGGGAATCGGCACGGCACTTAACAGCGCTTTGGTATAAGGGTGGCTTGGATTTTGATAGACAGCACGCTTTTCGCCAAGCTCCACAATATGGCCTAAATACATCACTAATACGCGATCTGAGATATGTTTCACGACCGCTAAATCATGGGCAATAAAGATCAGCGAGAGCCCCATTTCCGCTTGCAGTTTACGCAAGAGATTGATCACCTGCGCTTGAATGGAGACATCGAGCGCGGACACCGGCTCATCACAAATTACGAGCTTTGGCTTTAAAATAAGCGCGCGTGCAATCCCGATTCGCTGACATTGCCCGCCGGAAAATTCATGCGGATAACGGTTAATGAGATTCGGTAGCAATCCCACCCGCGTCATCATCGCCTCTACCTCCACTTTCACCTCTTTTTTAGAGAGATGAGGCGAATGCGTTTTAAGCGGTTCTGCGATAATATCACCAATAGTCATGCGGGGATTGAGCGATGCTAGAGGGTCTTGGAAGATCATCTGCATCTCACTGCACAGCATCTTTTGCCCCTTTCGATCAAGGTTATTGAGATCTCGCCCGAGCCAGACAACGCTCCCTTCTGTTTTCGGTGCAAGCCCGATAATTGCCCGTGCTAACGTTGATTTTCCACACCCCGATTCCCCAACAATGCCAAGCGTCTCCCCTTCATAAAGGGAAAAGGAGACACCATCCACCGCCTTCACCGCTTGGGCGCGCGTTCGAAATAATCCCACCCGCTCTTTAACCGGAAAATGAACTTTAAGATGATTCACCGTTAAGATCGTTTTCGGCGCCTCTATTTTATTTATATTGTGTTCTTCCATGATCCCTCCTTATAGCGCTCCACTCTCTAAATAACAGGCCCGCAAACGCCCTCCCGACTCTTTAACGAGTGGCGGCGGTAATTCCAAACAAGCGCCAATTGCTTGCTCGCAGCGAGGTGAAAATGGACAGCCTTTTGGAAGCGCCAATAAATTTGGCGGATTACCCGGAATTGTGCGAAGTTCTGCCATCGAATCTGATTCAAGCCGTGGAATTGCGCTAAGTAATCCTTGCGTATAGGGATGTTGTGGCGCGTAAAAAATCTCGTGCGCACTCCCATATTCCATCGTCCGCCCCGCATACATCACCAGCACCTTATCGCAGACGCCGGCAACAACGCCGAGGTCGTGGGTAATCAAAATAATCGCGGTGTTAAATTCCTGCTGAAGCTCTTTTAAGAGTGCCATAATTTGCGCTTGCACCGTGACATCTAGCGCCGTGGTCGGTTCATCGGCGATCAGGAGTTTCGGCTCACATAAAAGTGCCATCGCGATCATCACACGTTGCCGCATCCCACCAGAAAATTCATGGGGATACATATTCATCCGTTTTTTCGCTTCCGGCATTTTTACCGCATCGAGCATCTGCAAAGAGCGATTAAACGCCTCCTTTTTCGATAATCCTTGATGAAGGCGCAACACTTCCATCAGCTGATCGCCCACCTTCATATAGGGATTGAGGCTTGTCATCGGATCTTGGAAGATAATGGAGATATCATTGGCGCGAAGTTCGTTAAGCGCCTTTGCCGGCAAGTTTAAAATCTCACGCTCATCAAATAAAATGGAGCCCTGCGCCCGACCATTTTGGGCTAAAAGACCCATCAATGCGAACGCCGTTTGGGATTTCCCGGAGCCTGATTCACCAACAATGCCGAGGGTTTCCCCACGATTAAGAGCAAAGTTTAGCGAATCGACCGCAATCACATCGCCCTCTTCCGTCTTAAAGGTGACATTTAAATTCTGTATCGATAATAATTCTGACATCCTGCCTCCTACCGATCTTTTGGATCGAGTGCATCGCGCAATCCATCGCCAATAAAGTTAAAACAAAAGAGTGTGATGATTAAAAAAAGTGCGGGAAAAATTAAGAGCCATGGCGCGACTTCCATCGAATTTGATCCATCACTTAATAACGCGCCCCAACTGCTGAGCGGCTCTTGCGTTCCAAGCCCTAAGAAACTCAGAAAGGATTCAAACAGAATCATATTCGGCACTAAAAGCGAGGCATAGACCACCACAACGCCCAAAACAATGGGTACGATATGACGAAAAACGATCATCGGCGTTGAAACGCCTGAAACCTTCGCCGCTTCAATAAACTCTTTATGTTTAATGGTAAGCGTCTGCCCGCGCACAATCCGCGCCATATCAAGCCACGACACCATACCGATCGCAACGAAAATAAGAAAGATGTTTTGCCCAAAAAAGGTCACTAGCAAAATTACGAAAAACATAAAGGGAAAGGAGCTTAAAATCTCAAGACCGCGCATCATAAAACTATCAATCTTACCGCCTAAATAGCCGGAAATTGTCCCATAAAAGGTGCCTACAATCACCGCAATCAGAGCCGCTGCGACACCCACCATCAGCGAAATTCGCCCGCCAATGGCTACGCGCACTAAAAGATCTCGCCCTGATGAGTCCGTCCCAAAAAAGTGTTTCGACTCAAAATCCGGGCCTTCAGACATCATGCCCCAATCGGTATCATCATATTCAAACGGGGAGAGATAGGGAGCCACGATCACAAAAAGAGTGATCATGACCAAAATAAAAAGGCTCACCATCGCGGCACGATTGCGCACAAAGCGGCGCCACGCATCTTGCCATAAGCTCCGCCCTTTTACCGCTAAAGAATCGGCAACTTGCTCCGCCACCTCACGGTTTTTTGTTTGATTCATCATCAACATCGCTATCCTCCTTAATAACGAATTTTCGGATCGATTACGGCATATAAAATATCCACAATCGCATTAAAGAGAATCGTTAAACTGCCCACTAAAATCGTCAAACTTAAAACCAGCGAATAATCTCGATTGAGCGCGCCATTAACAAAGAGTTGCCCAATCCCGGGAAGCCCAAAAATAGTTTCTACCACCATCGAACCGGTAATAATTCCCACAAAGGCCGGCCCAAGATAGGAAAGCACCGGTAAAAGCGCCGGTTTTAACGCATGTTTAAAGATAATTCGGCGAAGCGGTAATCCTTTGGCTTTCGCCGTACGAATATAGTTTGAATGGAGTACCTCAATCATCGAACTGCGCATAATGCGCGAAATGCTGGCAATATAGCCAAGTGAGAGCGCAATCATCGGCATCAACATATAGATAAATTCGCCATTATGCCAACCGCCTGCAGGGAGTACCGGCCACTTAATCGCAAAACTTAACACCAAGAGCGGCGCGACCACAAAGCTCGGAATCACAATCCCGATCATCGCAAATCCCATCACTCCATAATCAATCAAACTATTTTGTTTTAACGCAGCAATGGTTCCCGCGGTAATACCGAGCGTCACCGCAACGATAAAGGCAAATAGCCCCAGTTTAAGCGATACGGGAAAGGCATTAGCGACAAGCTCATTGACCGTATAATCCCGATATTTAAACGACGGGCCAAAATCGCCCTGCATCAATTGCCACAGATAATCGAGATATTGCTTCCAGATCGGCGCATTAAGATTATATTTTGCCTCGATATTGGCGAGCACCTCCGGCGGGAGCATGCGCTCACCGGTAAAGGGACTCCCGGGGGCTAACCGCATCATAAAAAACGATAGCGTAATTAAAATCAGCAGCGTCGGAATCGCCTCCAAAAAACGCCGAACAATAAATTTAATCATGATTCTTAGTATCCTTCTAAGCTAAACATTTCCCTATTAATTAACGATGGCGTCTGTGCCGATCCGGTGAATTTCTTGAACGTTTTGTAGTTGTGGGCTCTTTTAGGTAGAGATCTTTGGTGTAAAATCCATCCATCGTATTTTGGTTACTATAACCGCCGACATAGGGCTTAATCAGCCGCGCGCTCACATAATAATAGATCGGTAAAATGGCCGATTCCTGATCGAGTACCGCCTCTGCTTTTTTATACATCTCGCGCCGCTCATCTTCTGTTTTAGCAAGCACAGCCTCTTCCATAGCGCGGTCAAAGGCCTCACTTTTATAGCGCGCGGTATTGATGCTACTATCGGATTTGAGCATATTTAAAAAGGAAGATGGCTCATCGTAATCGGCGCACCAACCCGAGCTCGACATCTCATAATGCCCGCCATAACGGCGATCTAAAAACGTCTTCCACTCTTGATTGGTGAGCGTCATCTCCACCATGCCATCGAGCGATTGTTTCCAAATGGAGGCAACGGCAATGGCGATCTTTTTGTGCCCCTCTGAGGTGTTGTATAAAAATTCAAATCGAAGCGGATTGGATTTCGAATAGCCCGCCTCTTTTAGGAGTGCTTTCGCTCGCTCGGCCTGCTCTTGATGAGATGCTTCAAACCAAGCTGGCGCGTATTCGCCCATTCCCGATGTGTAAGGAGGTGTGAGCCCATAGGCTTTTCGTTCGCCATGATTTTTCACCCGATTGACAATAATGTCACGGTTGAGCGTAATTTTAAGCGCTTCACGCACTTTGGGGTCGTTAAAAACCTCTGCCTCATGATTCATCTCGTAATAATAGGTGCAGAGCTTTGGATTAATATGCAGCTCATCGCCCAGCTCTTTTTTAACCCGATGAAAGAGATCAATCGGCACCGTTGCGGCGATATCGGTCATCCCGCTGCGATAAAAATTAAGGTCGGTAATTTCAGAGGCGATCGGTAAAAAGGTCACCTCATTAATAATGGTGTTCTGATTATCCCAATAGTGAGAATTTCGCGTGAGGACAATCTTGTCATTGACGCGCCAAAATGAGAGTTGATACGCCCCATTTCCCACGATATTATCGGGCTGAGTCCACTTCTCGCCGTGAGCGTTAATCGTCGCTGCATGCACCGGCATTAACGTCGTATGCGCCGTCAGTTTTGGGAAATAGGGAATCGATTCCGTAAGATGAATTTCAAGCGTATGGGAATCAAGTGCCTTAATCCCGAGCGATTCCACCGGTTTTTCACCATGAATCACCGCAGTTGCATTCTCAATATGCGCTTGCTCTAAAAAGCTTGAATACGGGGAAGCGGTTTTCGGATCAGCAACACGCTGCCAACTATAGACAAAGTCGCGCGCGGTGACCGGATCGCCATTTGACCACTTGGCATCTGTCCGCAAATGAAATGTCCAGATCCGTCCATCATCACTTTTCCAGTCCGTTGCAACGCCGGGGATAATTTCACCATCAGGAGAGGTAATCGTCAAACCTTCAAAAAGATCGCGCGCCAAATTAGACTCTGGTACGCCCACCATCAGATGCGGGTCGAGCGATTGTGGCTCAGTCCCATTATTGCGCACTAGAGTTTGTGTCTCTTTGAGCATCGTCCCTTCTGGAACTGTCGCGGCAACAAGCGTTATGTGAGTCACGAGTGAACTAAGCGCCACTGCCCCGAGCACACTAAAAAGCACCGAACGATGTCGATTCACCATGATTCTCCTCCCTTTTTAATCCGATTAATTCATTATGAATGGCATTAATTGAGATAAAGCCGATAACGCGATAACGCCCCGCCCAATCTCAATGATGCTTTATTCATTGTGCCAAACCCGTGGCACGGTTTTATGATTAATGTTTGATTATGTAGAGATTTTTGGTGTAGGTACTGCCAAGCGGGTCTTTCCCGGTATAGCCACCAACGTACGGTTTCACCAAGCGCGGATTCGCATAATAGAAGACCGGGACAATCGCCGTATCACGATCAAGCACTGTTTCCGCCTCTTTATAGATCACCGCACGAGCGGCTTCCGTCTCGGCGCGCACGCTTTTTGCCATCACCGCATCAAAATCGTCACTCTTATAGTGAGCGGTATTATTGCTGCTATGAGAGAGCATAATATTTAAAAATGACGATGGCTCATTATAATCGGCGCACCAACCTGCACGCGCTACCTGATAATTGCCTTGGTGACGCGAATCTAAGAAGGTTTTCCACTCTTGATTTTCAAGCTTCACATTAATAAGGCCACCACTATTTTGCTTCCACATCGATGATGCTGCAATGGCGAGCTTTTTATGCAGATCGGAGGTGTTATATAAGAGATTAAAATTGAGCGGATTGCGCTTACTGTAGCCCGCCTCTTCTAGGAGTTTAGCCGCTTTCTGGTTACGCGATTTTTGATCGAGGGTAAACCACTCCGGTGTATCGGTCTCCATGCCCGCAATAAAGGGTGGCGTAAATCCGTAAGCTGGCATATCACCCTGATCTTTAATTTTATGCACGATAATGTCGCGATCGAGTAGCAATTTTAACGCTTCACGCACCTTAGGATTATCAAAGGGCGCCACTTGATTATTGATCTCATAATAATAGGTACAGAGATAAGGGTCGATATGCACCTCATTGGGCAGATCGGTGCGCAATTTCTGGAAAAGCTCGATTGGCATATTATTGTAGGTGATATCAATTTCGCCACTGCGGTAACGATTGACATCGGTCACTTCTGACGCGATCGGTAAAAAGGTCACCTCATCGATGATCGTCTGCCCGTTATCCCAATATTCAGGATTGCGCTCGAGGACAATGCGCTCGTTTACTACCCAATTTTTAAGTTTATACGCCCCATTTCCCACAAAGTTTTGCGGCTGTGTCCAGCGTTCGCCATGGGCTTCCACCGTTTTTTGATGCACTGGCGATAAGGCTGTATGCGCCACAAGTTTTGGAATGTAGGGAACGGCTTCACTTAAGGTAATCTCAAAGGTTTTATCATCAATCGCGCGAATGCCAAGGCTCTCTGCCGGCTGTTCTCCTTTAATAATCCCATCGATATTATCGATATGGGCATATTGTAGATAACTTTGGTAGGGAGAGGCGGTATTTGGGTCTGCTAAACGCTTCCAACTATAGACAAAATCATGAGCCGTCACCGGATCGCCATTGGACCACTTTGCCTCATTGCGAAGGGTAAAACGCCACACGCGGAACTCGTCATGCTCCCACGCTGTTGCGCTTCCCGGAATGACATTGCCCTCAGGATCGATAATGGTGAGCCCTTCAAACAGATCGCGCGACAGTTGCGACTCAGGCACCCCTTCAATTTTATTCGGGTCAAGCGATTGTGGCTCAGAGCCATTATTTCGCACCAGCACCTGTTTATCGGCAAGTGTAACGCCCTCTGGAACTGTTGCGCCCTGTGCAATACCGCCCGCCATCAGAAGTGACAGCGCCACCGTTAATATCGATTTACGCCCAAATGTGTGATCTAATTTCATTGGAAGCCTCCTCCCTAATTCATTATGTTCTCTATTTTTTATTATTGTGTGTGATCCATCTATACGATCATTTTTAGGTTCTATTTTTATGACTCTATCACCCATCAATCTACAATTCTCTAAAAAGATGGGTTTTTGTGTAATAATTACGCAGGTTATTCGCTACTTTTTTGCCTCATTTTGAATGATATAGAGATCTTTGGTGAAGAAATAGCCTAGGCTGTTTTTGCCGTTATACCCGCCAACATAGGGTTTCACTAAACGCAGATTGGCGTAGTAATAGAGCGGAATAATCGCCGAATCTTGATCGAGCACCCGCTCCGCTTTTTGGTATAGGAGCGCGCGGGAGGCATCATTTTCCACCTGCACCGTTTCATCTAACAGATGATCAAACTCAGCGCTTTTATAATGCACCGTATTAACGCTGCTATCGGAGCGCATCATATTTAAAAAGGAGGACGGCTCATCATAATCGGCGCACCACGAGGCGCGAACAAGATCATAATTGCCTTGATGACGAGTATCGGTATAGGTTTTCCACTCTTGATTTTCAAGTTTGACCTCAATGCCGATATTTTTCTTCCAGATCGATGCGGCTGCAATCGCAAGCTTTTTGTGCATATCGGAAGTGTTATAAAGAAGCGTAATCGTCAGCGGATTATCACTATTAAAACCCGCCTCTTCAAGCAGGACCCGCGCTTTTTCATTGCGCTCTTTTTGCGGAAGTGCTGCCCATTTCGGTTTAATAATCTCAACGCCTGAAATAAAGGGCGGGGTAAAACTGTACGCCGGGGTATCGCCTTGATCTTTGATTTTATTAACCATCAATTCTTGATCGAGCCCGAGTTTCAGCGCTTCACGCACGCGTGGATCAGTAAAGGGTTTCCGCTGATTATTGATGCCGTAATAATAGGTACAGAGATAGGGGCTCGTTTTAATCTCATCGGGAATCTCTTGTTTAAGTTTCGGGTAGAGCTCAACGGAGACATTGGCGGTAATATCAAGCTCGCCACTGCGGTAGCGGTTCACCTCCGCCGTTTCGGATGCAATCGGTAAAAATGTCACCTCATCGATCACCGTTTTATCATTATCCCAATAATATTTATTGCGCTCTAACACAATGCGTTCATTGACGACCCATTTTTGAAGTTTGTATGCACCATTTCCTACAAAATTTTCAGGACTTGTCCACTTAATGCCTGCCTTATTAATCACCTTTTGCGGCACCGGCGACATCACCGTATGCGCTAAAATTTGTGGCAAATAAGGAATCGATTCAGAGAGGCGAATTTCAAGGGTATAATCATCAAGCGCGCTCACTCCGAGCGTCTCTTTCCCCTTTTCGCCCGCGATAATCGCATCAATATTTTCGATATGCGCATATTGCAGATAACTCTCATAGGGCGAGCCCGTTTCAGGGTCAGCCAAACGTTGCCAACTATAGACAAAATCATGGGCGGTAATCGGTGATCCATCGGACCACAGCGCATCTTGGCGAAGATAAAAACGCCAAATACGGTGATTTTCATGGCTCCATTTTGTGGCAAGCCGCGGTTCCAATTCCCCCTCTTGATTGACAATCACGAGCCCCTCAAACAGATCCCGCGCGAGATGGGATTCCGCCACGCCTTCAATCTTATGCGGATCGAGCGATTGAGGTTCGGTTCCATTATTGCGAACGAGCACCTGCTTTTCCGCAAGATGTGTCCCTTCGGGGACATTTGCCGCATAGGCACTCGTTAATAGCGCGCCGATCAATAGCGTCAATAGAGGCTTTTTCATACACACTCCCATATTATTATTGTTGTCGAACGATTACCTTACTGTAGCGGAAAAGGCTTGAGCCTGTACATATTTTCCTTACAATCATTGATTCATCTTCATAAAAAAAGCCTAAGATTAACTTAGGCCTTAATATAAGCATTAATACGAGTATTTGAATATTTACGCTTCAACTATTCGCCATGACGCTCTTTTAATTTATTGAGAACATCTTCCCAGGCAAGATCTTGATCGTGGAGGAGAACGGTTGTGTGATAGAGAAGATCCGCCGCTTCGCAAATTAGCTCATCGCGATCATTAACCGTTGCGGCTAACGCCACCTCAACGCCCTCTTCACCCACTTTTTGCGCCATGCGTTTGGTGCCTGAGGCATAAAGACGCGCCGTATAAGAGCTCTCAGGATCAGCTGAT
Source organism: Lysobacteraceae bacterium (assembly GCA_012513365.1). Classification (GTDB taxonomy): domain Bacteria; phylum Pseudomonadota; class Gammaproteobacteria; order Cardiobacteriales; family Wohlfahrtiimonadaceae; genus CALZBJ01. The sequence continues at coordinate 795 of JAAZCI010000052.1, read as the reverse complement.
TTACGCGCATCGAGCAGTTTTTCTAAACGGCTAAAGAAGACCCATGACGCTTTTTTCGACGCCGACTCAAAGCAACTTGTCTCCCCTAGATGACAGGTTTCACCCACAGGATTTGCGAGAATTAAGAGCGTGTCTTGATCACAATCGAGCGCCATTTCTACCGCATTTAAAAAGTTCCCCGAGGTCTCTCCTTTCGTCCAGAGTTTATTTTGCGAACGCGAGAAAAATGTCACCTGTTTTGTGTCAAAGGTTTTTGCAAGCGCTTCTGGCGTCATATAGCCCATCATCAGCACTTCTGCCGTTTGATAATCCTGCACAATCGCCGGCAACATTCCATCAACTTTTTCCCAATCAATGGACGCTTCATCAATCCCAAATGCGTTACTCATTGCGTATCTCTACCCCATTCTCGTTTAAATATTGTTTTAACTCGCCAATGTGGACGATTTTTTTGTGAAAGGCCGATGCCCCGAGTGTACCTTCAACGCCTGCTTCTTTATAGGCCGCTAAAAAGTGTTCTTTCGCTCCGGCGCCGCCCGATGCTACAAGCGGTAATTGGCACACCGCTTTCACTTTTTTAAGTTGCTCAAGATCATAGCCTGAGCGCACGCCATCTTGATTCATCATATTAAGCACGATTTCACCGGCACCGAGCTCTTCCACCTTTTGCACCCAATCAAGGGTTCGCCACTCGGTTTCGCTCGTTTTACTCTCATCGCCGGTTAAAGTGTACACAAAATAATCATTGCGCTTATCATCGAAATAGGAATCGATCCCGATCACCACTTTATCGCG
>JAAZCI010000051.1 GCA_012513365.1 Lysobacteraceae bacterium | reverse complement strand
TTATAATTGAGCGTCGAATAAGCCACTTTGACCAAGACTTCACCCTCTTCCTGCTGCAATTCTTTTAAGTTAATCACGTTGATTGTTGCCGTTTGATCGCCCTTGTCGGTTTGATCTAACACCAGTGCACGAAATGACATAAAGACTCCTCTTGAATAATTGTTATCAGGCTATACTCTCTATAATAACGCGATTATTCCAAATTCCTATAACGATGCGTAAATATAGTGATGTCTTTGTAAATATATGTTAAGAATCGGCTTTTTTGATCTGGATCTATGGGCTAAAATGCTCATTTTCATGCATTTCCTTTCCTTAATTGCCTCATTAATGCTATATATCATGAATGATTTTCCTATCCGCGGGCGTTTTTCTTCCCCGAAAGGCGCTAAATTGGGTAGAATGAAAAATCGGTCTAAATTTTAATTTATCTTTAATATCGTTAATAGCGTCATACTAAATACAAGAAGGATCTATTGTGGCAGGAAATCATATTGGTCAATTATTCACTGTTTCTACCGCCGGCGAGAGTCACGGAAAAGCGCTCGTAGCCATCGTTGACGGCTGTCCTCCTGGGATTGAAATCTCAGAAGAGGAGATTCAGATCGATCTCGATCGCCGTAAACCAGGCACCTCACGCCATACCACTCAGCGCCGAGAAGCGGATCGCGTTACCATTTTATCGGGCGTATTTGAGGGCAAAACCACCGGCACCTCCATCGCGCTTATCATTCATAATGAAGACCAGCGCTCAAAAGATTATAACGATATTAAAGACCTCTTTAGACCGGGGCATGCCGACTATACCTATTATCATAAATATGGCCATCGTGATTATCGTGGTGGCGGCCGCTCCAGTGCGCGGGAAACAGCCATTCGCGTTGCAGCCGGTGCGATTGCGAAAAAGGCGCTTAAAACCCTTTATGGTACTGAAATTTATGGCTATCTCTCCCAACTTGGGCCCATTAAACCCTCTGCGTTTGATAAATCGGCCATTGAATCGGAGGGCAATCCCTTCTTTTGGCCGAATCTAGCCGATATTGCTGAGCTTGAAACCTATATGGATCAGCTGCGTAAATCGGGCAATTCCATCGGCGCGAAAGTCTCCGTGGTGGCGGAAAATGTCCCCGTTGGGCTTGGTGAGCCGGTATTTGATCGCCTCGATGCGGATATTGCACACGCCATGATGGGCATTAATGCAGTAAAAGGTGTTGAAATTGGCGATGGATTTGATTGCATTGACGCGTTAGGCACCGATTTCCGTGATGAAATTGATGCCGATTCAGGCTTTCTATCAAATCACGCTGGCGGAATTTTAGGGGGCATTTCATCGGGGCAACCGATCATTGCGCACATTGCCCTAAAACCCACCTCAAGCCTCCGTTTAGAAGGCCAGACCATCGATAAAGAGGGCAATCCTGCGACGGTGATTACCAAAGGTCGCCACGATCCTTGCGTCGGAATTCGTGCAACGCCCATTGCTGAAGCGATGCTAGCCATCGTGCTGCTCGATCATGCGCTTCGTCACCGCGGCCAAACCGGTCGTAATATCGGCGTTATAAAATAGAATAAATTTCTGACAACTGAACGATCTAAAACCACTTACACTTAAGTGGTTTTTTTGGGCTTGAATTACGCGTTTTCGTCCGCATTGTTGTGATTCGATCGGTGTGTAAATTTAGGTAATTTGTGCATGGATAAGAGGCGGGTTACTAGCGGATTTCGCGGTGATCCCGTATACTAATTATTTCGTAAAACTAAACCAATGAGAGGATGAGCGTTGTGAGCAGAATGAAAGAAGGAACGAAATTACGCGGTGCCGATAAAACGGCTCGTATCCCCA
>JAAZCI010000050.1 GCA_012513365.1 Lysobacteraceae bacterium | reverse complement strand
GCTTAAAGTAAAGCTCCCTAAACGCCTCTTTATTATTGGGCTTACCTCGCTGCCGCCGCTCTTCTTAGACCTGTTAATGTGCTTTAAAGAGTATATCGATATCCATCTCTTTTTTAATAATCCGTCGCAATTTTACTGGGGCGATGTAACGAAGTATTACACTGAGCTGTCGCTTGGGCGTGAAAACTTCTTCGATGAGAGCGTCAACGACGATATTCTCTCCCCCTTTACCCCGGAAGAGCCCGATGAACATTGGCAAGAGTTTGCCGGCCATCCACTCCTGGCTTCTCTTGGGAAAGTGGGGCGCGATCACCTTAAAATCTTGCAGCAATATCCGGAACAGCGTGAGATTGAAGCCTTTAGTGAGCCCGAACCCACCTCGCTCTTACATCACCTGCAATATACAATTTTCAATCTACTGCCGCCTCACGAAACCGATAAATGGACCTTTGATCCGAGCGATCGTTCTCTTGAAATTCACACCGCCTATAGTCCGCTCCGTGAAATTGAGGCGCTCTACGACCAACTCCTTCATCTATTTAATCAAGACCCGACGCTTAAACCGAGCGAAATTGTGGTGATGACGCCAGATATCGAAAAATATGCGCCACTTATTGAAGCTGTATTTGGTGAAGGGATGGCCAATCGCCATAACGCAATTCCCTACTCCATCTCTGACATCAGCCTTCGCCATAGTGAACCACTACTCGATGGATTTTTAACGCTGCTCACCCTTCCGACGCTCACCTTTAAAACCAGCGAGATTTTACCGCTGCTTAAATTGCCCGAGGTGATGGAAAAATATGGCTTTACCGAACGGGATTTTGATCTTATTAGTTATTGGATTGAAGAGGCATTTATTCGCTTTGGCATTGATAATCACCACCTTGAAACCCTCGGCTTTGGCGATGATCCGCGCCACACTTGGCTCTGGGGTTTAAAGCGGATGCTCCTTGGCTACGCAACCCACGATGAGACGCTCATTCACGGGCATCTGCCTTATATCGATATTAAGGGAATGGATGCGCTCCTCCTTGGGAAACTTACCGCCTTTATCGATCACCTCATTAAATGGCGTGAAGCGCTCGAAGCGCCCCGCCCGCTTATTGAGTGGCAGACGATTATTGCCCCGCTCTGGAATGATTTTTTCGCCGATCCTGACCCGCAAAAAAGTGGCAGTAGCGACCAAAAACTCACCTTTATCTTAAATGCGTGGAATGAGATTATTGAAGCGGGCATTAAAAGCGGCATTGAAGAAGCCTTTGAGATTGAGACCCTGCGTAGGCTGCTCGAAGAGCGGTTAATTGATGAAAAACCGATTCAAAACTTTATCCAAGGGAAGGTGACCTTCTGCTCCTTTGTGCCGATGCGCGCGATCCCCTTTAAAGTGGTGGCGATGATTGGGCTCAATCAGGAAGATTTCCCTAAATCGACGCTCTATCATGATTTTGATCTCATTCAATTTAAGCCCTATCCCGGCGACCGGACGCGCCACAGCGATGACCGCTATCTCTTTTTGGAAGCGATGATGTCGGCCTCGGAAAAGCTCTATTTAAGCTACATCGGCCACTCCATTCAGGACAATAGCGAGCGCCTGCCCTCACTTTTGATTGATGATCTCTTTAATTACCTTAAAGCGGTGACGATTTTGCCGGAGGGAAAAACCCTCGATGAGCTGCTCATTACCCATCACCCGATGGCGCCCTATAATCCCGAGCTCTACCAAGAAGGCGCGCGCAATCAAAGTTTCCAAGATCGTTGGATTCAGCATGCAGAGCGCTCATTTTTAACGCCGACGGAATTTCCGCCCTATGACTTTGAGCATTTAACGCTCGGGGAGCTTATTCACTTTTACCAAGATCCCACCGCACATTTTGCGCAAAAACGCCTAGAACTCCGCTCATTGCGCGAGCGTTCTATTTTGCCGAGCGATGATGAAAACTTCACCGCGCCCACCGGATTAACTCGCTATATTTATCGCCGAGAAGTGCTCGATCGTCTTCTTGCTGCGCCTTTTGACGATATGGAGCTAAAGGAATATGCCTACGGCGAGCTGAAACTCTATTATCATCACAAAGGTTATTTGCCAAAATACGCCTTTGAAGATTTTGCGTGGAACGAGCTGATTGCGCCCCTTTTAGAGCTTGCGCTCACCATCAAAAAGAGCACCAACCCCATCATCACCGAAAAAGAGATGCGTTATCAATTAACGCCCCCCTCACCGATGATCTCAATGCGGGAAGCGCGCGAGAAACTC
>JAAZCI010000049.1 GCA_012513365.1 Lysobacteraceae bacterium | reverse complement strand
TGCAACTCTTATTTCTAAAGTTTCTTTTTTAACCCGATCAATTCGGTGCAACATCAATGGTTTGGATTTCAATCGATGGGTTGTTCTCAAAGAGCTTATCCATCTCATCCGCCTCAGTCTCGTCTGATCCGTTTTCTGAGGCCGTCTCTAGCGACGAGGAATGAGTATATAGAGTATCGCCGTCCAAATCAAGTAAATTTATCGATTGCGGTTCGGTGACGCTGATCTCAATCTGCGGTGAGTTATCTAAATCCCCTTGATTGTTAGTGAGAATCTCAACGGGGAGCTCCGGTTTTTCTTCCTCAAAATAATCACTTTCGTCGACGTTTGTATCGATGGTTTTTATAATTAAGCTGTTTTCACTGCGCCATTCATTAAAGGCATCAGTTAATAGATCGGCATATTCATAATAGAAATCGGCATTTTCCGGAATCCCGTGGATGAGGTTGTCCGGCGTATTAGTGAGATAGGGCTCATCGCGCTCTGTAGCAAGCGTCCAGCCGGATTTGAGCGTTGTGCCCGAAGGCGTTACCCGTGAAAAGCGCAGTTGCTGTTCGGTTTGTGTGGCAAACGAGATAAAGGCGTAGCCTAAATGGGGTGCGCTACTTTTCATCGGGATCGCGAGATAATCGAGACGATAGAGCATCTCATTGCGATTAACTCCAAGGGCATCTCGCTCACGCTGACTGCCAGTTAAAAGCGGGCCATCCGGCGCAACCGCCATCACCACTTTCCCCTCGCGCAGCCATGCTTGCACCTCAGGGATGTGATTCCACCATAAGATATGATCTTTAATCTCACTATACTTATTAAGCGCGCGCTCGCGCCCTTTATTAGTGGCAAGCAGCTCGTAGACTTTATGTTTCGGTACGCCATCGGCAAGGAGTGCGATCTCAAAGAGGTGGCGCGCATCATTCGGGAGGGCACGAAGTCCAGGATATCGGGTGACATTGAAGAAATCTTCCCAATAGCTTGGCGCCGTTCCATATAGATGAACGGGTGAATAGGCGAGTACCGTTCCCGTGACTCGATAGCCAACGCCACACTTTTCCATGGCGGTAGGATTTAACAGATCATGATGCGGAAGCAGATTCCAATCGAGCGGCAGGAGGGATTGATTATCACACCCTTTGCGCAACTGGTCTTTGGTCAGCGTCACTGCATTCCAATGATCGGGAAAGTGTTTAGGGGGATTGCTCGCGCTAATTTGGCTCTCACTGATGGCGATTTTCCCACGCTCCATAAAGGGCGCAAAGAGTGTGCTGCGAAACGCGGTCACTTCATGCTCATTAATCGCAATGCTCGCTTGCTCATTGGCAACGGCATGGAAACTTGAGAGAGAAAAGAGGGAAACCAACAGCCAATGTTTCATGTGAAACAATGAGTCGTGCGTTTTTTTCATCATGGTAGACGCGACCTCAGTGAGTCAGAATGGGTTGAGAAGATATTTATACGAATTATCATATTAAATACGCGTGTCGTATATTACAATATCACGAATGAATTAACTAGGATTGCATTATGTCATCACTCTTAATACTTTTAATCGCCATTGCATTTGAGGTGCTCGGCACTGTATGCATGCGACTTTCAGAAGGTTTTGAGGTGATGTGGGCAGCGGGATTGATGCTTCTTTTTTACGGGGCATCGTTTGTGTCGTTTGTCTATTGCATACGGCGAATTGAGATCTCAATTGCCTATGCGCTCTGGACGGCGCTCGGAATGTTAGCCATCTCCCTTGTGAGCTTTATCTTTTTTGAAGAGGCGGTGACCTACCCAAAAGTGATTGCACTCCTCTTCATTACCGCGGGGGTTGTGGGATTAACGCTTGAGAGTGTCGAGGGGTCTTAGTGGAATTTTTTACAGCGCTCCCATTGAGCGATCACAACGCATGGATTATATTGGTCGCCGCTATTTTTTGCAGCGCCATCGGTACTACTTGTTTGAAGTTTTTAGCAAAAACGGGACAGTACCGCTACTTAATTGGTGTGATTGGCGGTTATGCCTGTTTTCTTATTTCGATTACGCTCGTTTTGAAGTGGATCGATATGGGGGTGGGCTATGCAGTGTGGTCCGGATTATCAACGCTCCTGATGACGCTCTCTGGCGTTTTCTTTTTTAAAGAGAAATTGGGGCTTAGAAAGGTGGGTAGCCTGATCTGTATAATTGTCGGAGTCGTGATTTTAAGCCTTGTAGACTCTTTTTAATATTGTAAAAGAATGTCGATTATTTCCAAAATAAATGGTATAACGTAAGGGTACGATGAGCTTAATAAAATTTGTAAGATTTTGTTTGTTTCAAGGCAAAATCGAGAGATAAAAGGAGTTACTAGGTGCGTAAAAGACTAAAAGTTGCTTGTGGAGATTGCAGTTTGCAGCGTTTATGTCTGCCTGTTGGATTGGATGAAAGCGAGTTTATCAAACTCGAAAAAGTGATTGCGCGGGGGAAGCCCCTGGCCCGAGGTAAACATATTTACTTCCCGGGAGATCCTTTTACCTCACTCTACGCGGTGCGTTCAGGAACGGTCAAAACATATAGCGTTGCCTCAGATGGTACTGAATATGTGACGGGATTTTACCTTCCCGGCGAGATTATCGGTCTTGATGCGCTCTGTACGGGCGTTCATCCTTGCGGTGCGAAAACGCTCGAAACCAGCAGTCTCTGTGAATTACCCTATGATCATCTTGAAGATTTAGCAGAACGCGTTCCCAATATCGCCAAACAACTGCTCCGCATTATGAGCCAAGAGCTCCATTCGGATGAAAAGTTGTTAATGATGGTGGGCTCACAACCGGCAAAATCACGCTTAATTGCGCTGTTTCTAAGCCTTTCAACTCGTCTTTATCGACGGGGTTATTCCGCGACTGAATTTACTTTAAGTATGTCGCGCGCGGATATTGGAAGTTATTTAGGCTTAGCTGTTGAAACCGTGAGTCGCCTGCTTAAAAAGCTGCAAGATCAAAACTTAATTGAGGTGGACCATCGCCAGATTAAACTGCTCGATATTGATCGACTGCGCGAAATGGTTAAACTCGATTTCGAATAATTTTTTGCTCGTCGCCACGATCCAGCTCGATCGAGGCGATGCTTGATAAACGCGTTAATAATGGGAGTTCTCCTGAATTGATTATTAGCGCGTTTTTTTATGCCCGCTTTCTGATTATTAAAAATCTGTACAGGATAAATACAAAATCAGTTTGTATATAATATGACCGTTGCATGTAATGATTTATGCGATGATTTAAGGAGCGTTATAAAAAAGCCGATCACTCAATAGAGGATCGGCTTTTTGTTTTACTCTTAAACCCGGTTCGATCAGATTTAATTCGATTCGATCTAGCCCGTTACGGTCGGTAGCACATCGGTAAAGATCGATAAGAGATAGGCGATCATAATTACTACCGCAAAGAGGGTTGCAATTACAAGTGCAGGTGTACCACCGCGAGTTTGCGTTCCTTCAGGATGGGCGATACGCGCTTTATAGGTAAGAAGTACCGGAAGAATCACCCCGATAAAGGCGAAAATAATGCCCGCAAATGCGAACGCACTTAAGAAGATTTTCGGATAGGTAAATCCAACAATGATCGGCGGTAAGAAGGTGATTAAGCCGATGGTGATGCGGTCGTGGCGGAGATTGAAATGCATCAATAGGTCTTTGACGGCACTTGATAACCCAAGGGCGACACCAATATAAGACGTGATGAGCGCTAAGATTGAGAATACGCGAATAATTTCACCTAAATGATTGCTGCCGGTGGTGACTTTAAACGCTTCAATGAGACCGTTTAAGCTCGGATCTTTGTTTAAAATTTCAATTAAGGTTGATTGCTCAAGGACCCCGTGAGTTGCAAATTGCCACACGATATAGATGATGAAAATGCCGGTAGACCCTAAGAAACACGCAAGTTTCACTTTTTTGTTATCGCCCTCGAGATACTCATTGATGGTCGGTGTACAGATGTGGAAACCAAAGGTCATAAAGAAGACCGGCATCGCCGAGAAGAAGAGGAGATTATTCGTTGGTGAGGCTTGAAGATTCGGCAGCGACACTTTATTAAAGAGCAAAAAGAGGATCGCAATAAAGACGAGTACTTTCAGGGAGAACGAGATACGGTTAGTCACATCGGCGACCGAAATCCCCAGCGTGACAATAAGACCAAAGCCGATGGAGAACATTAATGAGGAGATTTTCCGCGCAATATCGCCATTTCCCATCATCGATTCTGGCAATAGGCCAAAGAGAAGATCGCCACTTCCGGTCACGTACGCCGTGAGCACCGCATACATAAAAAAGAGCAGAATGAAATTGACAAAGAGACGCCCATTTTTACCAAAATATTTTTCCGTGAGCGACGCAATTCCCGCATCATTTTTATCATGTTGATGTACTTCCGCATATAAAAGCGCGGTGTAGGTGAGTAAAATCCAGAGTAGAAACAAGAGGACAAATGTTAGTCCAAACCCCATTTGTGCTGACGTTAGTGGCATTGCCAGCATCCCCGCTCCGACGGCGGTACCCGCAATAATCAGGGTACTCCCTAAAACTTTATTTTTCACATTGATATCCTTTTGAAATTTTTCTAATATTTTTATTATTTTTGGGGCAGAAATTAATCTTTAAACCTCAATTATTGATAGTAAATGACTTTTGAAATAAAGTCGAAAAAAAAGAATGAAAAAAGATTTGTAATTTAAAAAAAATCGTGTATGATTATTTACCTCGATTGATTCATCGTTATTGAATCGTATTTGGGCTGCTAGCTCAGGGGTAGAGCAGTTGGCTTTTAACCAATTGGTCGAAGGTTCAAATCCTTCGCAGCCCACCAAACATTCAAAAGACCTTAAGCGATTGTTTAAGGTCTTTTTTGTTATCTCTCTAAAAATCCTGTACATTCATCTGCATAGTTATCTTTGCGTGAGTTGTTATGTCCTCTCAAATCCCCTTTTCTCAAAATTCTGCGATTACCCATCCCTCTGATTGTTCTCGTCAAACGCCTCCAGATGCGCGCCGTTTACAGCTATTAATGGTCGATGAGGATCATCACGATGGCGCGGTCGTTAAGAGTATGATCGAGGCGATCTGTCATACGTTACAAGATGACAATGTCGTGGTACTGAGTGATTCGATATTGAGTGACGTTTTACTGAGTGATCGGGTTCTGAGTGAAGAGACTCAACCGTATCAACCGCTCCGCCATGGAAAAGCACTCCTTGGGAGTACCATTAATCATCTCATTTTTGATACGCGCGAGGGGGTATCGCTCGACTATTTACTTTCAAGTCTCTATGCGGTAAAACGCGGCGGTTCGGTGTGGCTCATTGTCCCGAAAAACACGCAGTCTGAAAGCTATCAACAAGCGAGTACCCGCTTTCACCGTGAAGCGATCGCAACGCCCTATTTTGATCAGTTTTTTTATGATGGCTTAAGAGAATTTGCCACCATTACCTTAACGCCGGAGACATTGCCGGAATATCTTGAGGAGTTTACGCGATGTGACACCGGTGAATCAGACCACTCTAAGCCCTCTGCCGAGAAGTCTTTCGGGGAACTCTTATTAAGTCCTGCACAAAACACAATTCTTCACGAATTTACGGCGATGGACGAGGGCATTTCGACGCTTTTTGCGCCGCGAGGCGTTGGGAAATCGGTGGTGGGAAATGCCCTCATTGCGAAAAGTCCCCGTCAATACCTGCTCACCGCGCCGAATCAGAGTGCGATTAGCCGTTATCATAATTTTAGAGGTGCGCTGAATGCTGGTGAGACGCTCTTTTATGCGCCGGATATGCTCCTCTCTGGAGCGGTTGAGATTGATCCCGCCAAAACGTTGATTATCGATGAAGCGGCGAAGATTCCGCTGGCAAAACTTGAGCGGCTCTGTGCGCTGTGCCATAAGATCTTGCTGATCTCTTCGGTGGAAAATTATGAGGGGACAAATCAAGGTCTGCGAGAGAAATTTTATGAGCTCGTGCCGGTGAAAAAACGCTTTACTCTGACCGAACCCTTTCGCTTTGTGGTTGGTGATGCGGTGTCACAGTTGTGTGATTATCTGCGCTTTGAAGGGGATTTCTATCCCAGTGGGCAACTTAAGAGGGATTCGATTCAGGAGGGGATTACGCTCTTTCTTTCGGGTGGTTGGCATACCGATGAGGAAAAAGGGGCGGATCAAATTCGTACGATGGCGGATTTTCGGCAAAATCGGGCGCTCTTTGGTGCGGTCTATCACCTCCTTAATGAAACTCATTATCAAACCAATATTCAAGATATTCGTCGTCTTTTTGATGATCCGGAAAGTTTGGTGGTGATTTATGTGGAAAATGGGCGCGTTCAAGGGGCCATTTGGGGGCTTTTAGAGGGTGAGATTGATGAGGCGTTAGCGATTGCGATCTACCGTGGTCTGCGCCGCCCAAAAGGGAATCTCGTCCCGCAAATGCTCGGTACGCACGGCTATGATTGGGAACCGATGTTAATGCGTTCTGTGCGGATTTCGCGGATTTCAGTGGTGGCAGATAAGCGTCGGGAAGGGCTTGCTTCAATGATGATTAGGGCGCTCGAAACGCATGTAGGAAAGGTCGATTTTCTGAGCGCGAGTTTTGGGCTCACTGAATCGCTGCTTAAATTTTGGGAAGCAGCCGGATTTACTTGGATTCATCTTGGTACCCATCAAGATAAAACTACTGCGCTCCATGCTGGCGTTGTGATGCGAGCGCTCTCAGAAAGGGGCGAAGATTGGCTTAACAATCGAGTGGGAAAATGGCAACACGATGCTTATGAATGGCAACACGCGCCCTTTATTCGAGAGGAGATTAAACCTCTGTTAGCTGTGCGTGGAAGGCGAGGGGAATGGGATGCGGCAGACTGCGTCGCAATTGACGCGGCAACGCAATTTAAGAAGCCAACGCCCGCCCTTTTTGGCGCATTTTCCCGGCAGAAACGGGCGCTTAACAAGGCGGATAAAAATAAGTAGAATAATTTTTGCGCAGCAGTTGACAGGCTCAATTTTGTTGTATAGAATCGTTATCTCAATTGGAGACGAAGCCGGTATAGCTCAGCAGGTAGAGCAACTGACTTGTAATCAGTAGGTCCCGCGTTCGATTCGTGGTGCCGGCACCATTTACTTAGTCTTCCAATCCAGATTTTAAACGCCTTAAGTGATTACACTTAAGGCGTTTTTTATTGCCCAGAATCTCTCGAAAAGTATCTGTAATGCATTAAAATCTATGAGAAAAACCCACGCGTGGTGGGTTTTAAAGGTCTGTTTTTTTGTTAACGCTTTCTAGTGTTTTTAATGTTTCCTAATGGATATTAATCCTCAAACATTAATCCTCAAGCAGGTGGGGATTCATTTTTAATACCAGCGCTTTAATCGCTTCATTGGGATAGGGCGCTTTATGCATTAAGAGCGCATAGAGTTCAGGGTCTTGCATATCTAGGAGCGAGAGGTAGAGATCTTTCTCCTCATCAGGCGCTTTCTCAAAATAATTTTCAAGATAGTTGTCGCACAGCTGATCTAATTCGCGCATCCCTCGGCGTGAGCGCCATTTGATTTTTCGTAAATCGTATTTATCCTGACTCATTCCGCGTATCCTCTTTTGATAGGGTGAACGCCCGATGGCGGGCAGTGGAAAGCTAAAAGAAATAGCATACTAAACTTTTCGTTCCTTTGCATGTGCCGGCGTGATTCCTTCGTCGACAATTGATCTCTGTGGTATCATAACCGGTCGATCAAAGGCGTATTCGTGGAAATTTCTCCCCGATTTTTCCCAGATTATGCGCGTTTTAATTAGCAAAAATTTAGTCAAAATTGATTGATTTTTGTTATGATCTACTTTCAAATTGGATATAAGTTGATCAGTTTTTCCCTTGACTTAACGGATTCATTTCCAAAGAAGTTACGCTATTTCGCTTGACGAGAGGGAGCTAAATTGGCTAATATTCATGCCCTTCGGATTTATTAGTGACATAGGTATGATATGAAAAAATGGTTTGAGCTCACCTTAAAGGCGAGCGGGATGGTAACGCCTGAGGAGCTTGATGAAGCTCTGTTTGAAGCGGGCGCGATCGCAGTCACTATGAAGGATGCCGGTGATGAGCCGATCTATGAGCCACTTCCCGGTGAAGTGCCACTCTGGAGCGAAACCTTAGTCACAGGAATGTTTGAATATCCTTGCGATGTTGATGCGATTAAAGAAGCGCTTACCGCCCATCTTAGACAACCATTTTTACCCATTGTTGCCACCAAAGAACTGGAAGATCAGGATTGGGTCGGCGCGTGGAAAGATCATTATAAGCCCATCAAATTTGGTGAGAATTTATGGATCTGCCCGACGCACTTAGATCCCCCTGAGCCAGAAATTGCCACAGTGATGCTCGATCCAGGCCTCGCGTTTGGAACCGGTACTCATCCCACGACTGCTATGTGTCTTGAATGGCTCTCGAATAATATCGAGGTCTTTAAAGGCCAAGCGGTGATCGATTATGGGTGCGGTTCGGGCATCTTAGGAATAGCTGCGAAGTTACTCAATGCTAAAGTGTGCTACAGCACGGATATCGATCCGCAAGCGCTGTTAGCGACGAAACAGAATGCGTTTCGTAATCATGTGGATATTGAGCCAAAACTCCCCGAGGATTTTAATCCGCCGAAGGTGAAAGTGGTGTTGGCCAATATTCTCTCAGGACCTTTAATCGAATTAGCGCCGACCTTAACTAAATACGTTGAGCCGGGCGGGCATTTAGTGCTAGCGGGTCTTTTAGATCACGATGCAGAACGCGTCAAAGCGGCCTATGCCAATGAATTTGATTTCAAAGAGGATAAAACCGTTGAGGAATGGACCCGTCTCCATGGGGTGAGAAAGGCATGAAAATCGGTGAGATTGCGTTAGCGTCTCCATTTTTATTAGCCCCCATGGCCGGTGTGACCGATCGCCCCTTTCGCATCTTATGTCGCGAGATGGGCGCTGGGCTTGCTGTGTCCGAGATGGTCAATGCTAATCCTGATTTAAGAGCGAATGAAGAGACGCTGCTTAAGATGAATTACGAGGGTGAAACCTATCCCATCAGTTCCCAGCTATTAGGCGTGGAACCCGGTGAGATGGCGTCGCTCGCTCAATTAAATGTCGCGCAAGGTGCCGACATTATCGATATCAATATGGGCTGTCCGGCCAAAAAGGTGTGTAAGAAAGCCGCGGGATCGGCACTGATGCAAGATGAAGCGTTGGTGGAAGCGATTTTGACGGCGATTGTGGGCGCGGTGGATGTTCCCGTGACGCTCAAAATTCGCACCGGTTGGGATCGGTCCCATAAAAATGCCGTGACCATTGCACAGATGGCAGAATCCCTCGGGATTCAAGCGCTCACCGTGCATGGCCGTACCCGTGAAGATCGTTTTATGGGTGAGGCGGAATATGAAACGATTCGGCAGGTGAAAGCCGCAGTGTCGATTCCGGTTATTGCTAATGGCGATATCGATTCCATTGAGAAGGCAAACAGGGTGCGTGAATACACGAAAGCCGATGGCGTGATGATTGGACGCGCGGCGATGGGCAACCCATGGATTTTCAGGTCGCTCACAACGGGCACGACTTATATCCCTAATGATGAAGAACGAGTTTCGGTAATCACCAGACATTTGCGCGCATTGCATGCCTTTTATGGTGAAGCAAAAGCGCTGCGCATTTCGCGTAAGCATCTGCTCTGGTATTTAAAAGATAGAGATATTCCCCCCCGGTGGCGTGCTCAAATGCTCGCAGCAACGAGCGAGTGTGAACAATTGAAATGGATTGAAACAATTGTTTTTCGCTCAAAAGAAGCCGCCTAGTATTGTTTAATTAAGGAGTTTTGTAAGAATGATTTCTCGTGAACGTATCAAAGATCACATGCCGTTGCGTGAAGCGGTTAAAGAGGCTATTGATGAGATTTCAAGCATGTTAGATGGAAAATATCCGCCTAACCTTTATCGCTTAGTGATCAATGAAGTTGAGCGTCCGCTCTTTGAGAAGGTGTTAGATTACACGGATGGTAATCAGTCGAAAGCCTCAGAGATTTTGGGGATTACCCGTTCAACGCTGAAAAAGCGTTTAGATTATTTTGATATCGATCCGCGCGATCATAAAGCGTAAGATCGATTCGTTGCGCATTGTTGCGCATTGTTGCGCGCTAAAGAAAAGAGGTGAACCATGAAAGTAAATGATGTGAGAAAAGGCCAGGTAATTTTGCATAACGGAACGTACTATACGGTGCGTGATGTTGAACGTTCCGCGCCCACCGCACGAGGGGGTAATACTACCTATCGCGTGCAGATGTTCTCAATCCCTGATGGTAATAAACTCGATCTTTCATTGCGCCAAGATGATGAGCTCGAAGAGGCGATTTTATCCCGCCGTGAAGCGATGTTCTCCTTTAAAGATGAGGATAATTTCGTCTTTATGGATAACGAAGATTTCACCCAATATTATCTCTCTGAGCGTCAATTAGGTGAAGATGCGGCATTTGTACTTGAGGGTGTTGAAGGCTACTACGTCTCCTTAATTGAGGGCGTACCGGTTGCGCTTCAATTACCCCAACAAGTGATTTTAGAAGTGGTCGATACCGCGCCTGAACTAAAAGGTGCGAGCGCGACCCGCCGGACGAAACCTGCAAAACTCTCCACAGGAATCAGTGTGCAAGTGCCCGAATATATTGAAAACGGCACCCACATTGTGGTCAACACCGAAACCCGTGAATATGTGAGCCGCGCCTAAGCGGATGACGATTCAGCGAAACGCTCTTTAAGCAATTAAAGGGCGTTTTTTATTTTGCCTCATTTAATATTTTTAATAAATTCAACGTACTTAACAAACAAACTAATTTTCCATCGATGATTGATTTAACTGCCCCAACCCTTTCAACTGATTCAAATGCCTCACCCAATCCCTTCTTTCAAGCCGATTGTCTCGCGCTTGCGCCCTTTTCAAAAGAGGCGATTTTACAATTAATCACGCTAGCTCGCGCGATCAAATCAGGCTTTAATCCAACGCTCCGCCATAAAAAGATTGCGCTTTTGTTTAATCAAACTTCAACGCGAACCCGCTCCGCCTTTGAAGTGGCGAGCTTTAATTTGGGCGCGATGACCACCTATTACGATATGGGGCGCTCGCAGATGGGCGAAAAAGAGAGCATTGAGGATACGGGCGCGGTGTTGAGTCGCATGTATGATCTGTTAGTGATGCGCACAGACGATCATGAGATGCTTAAAGAGCTCCACCACGGGGCGAGTGTTCCGGTGATCAACGCGATGACTGATTGCAATCACCCGACCCAAATGCTCGCCGATCTGATGACGATGCTCGAAGAGACCACTACGCCGCTTGAATCGATTCGCCTCGTGTTTACAGGCGATGCGAGTAACAACATTGCTTTTTCCCTTGCGGGGCTCGCTCTTAAAATGGGCTTTACCCTCTATCTGGTTTCGCCGCAACATTATCAGATGAGTGAGGCGCGTTGCCGAGTGTGCGATGAATTGACGCGTGCGCTTATTGAATCCGGTGAAGGCCATGGGCGCGTGGTGGAGGTGGAGTCTTTTAGCGAGATTCCAGATCCTGACACTATCGATTTTATCTATACCGATGTCTGGCTCTCGTACGATTATTCCCTTGAAAATTGGCGTCCGCGGATTGAGGCGCTCTTTCCCTATCAGGTCAATGAGGCGGTAATGGAACATTTCCCAAAGGCAAAATTGATGCACTGTCTGCCTGCTTTTCACGATGGAAAAACGCGGGTGGCATCGGAATTAATTGAGGCTTTCCCTGCGCTTAAAGAGGGAATGGAAGTGACCGACGCGGTATTTCGTTCTGATCGCTCGATTGTGATGAATGAGGCGGAAAACCGAATGCACGCTATTGAAGCATTGCTTTATGCGACGCTCTTTGAGGAAGCTTTTTCCTAAACAATCAGGGTATAATGAGCCATCAGATTTATTATCGAGGAAGAACACCATGAGAGTCGGAATTAAAAAGAGTCTTTGCCTGTTAGCGCTTATGGGCTTGAGCCAATTTTCCACCGGTTTTGCCAAGGAAGCGGCCTCCCAATCCCAGATCAATGATGATCGCATCACGATCGAGAAAGTTACCGAAGATGTGCACATTAAGATGATCACCTCAAAAGGGGTAATTATCGCGAAACTTGATTTCCAAAATGCGCCGATCACCGTACAAAACTTTGTGGATTACATCAATGCCGGTTTTTTTGATGGGTTAATTTTCCACCGCGTGATTGACGGCTTTATGATCCAAGGCGGCGGATTTGAAGAGACGATGAGTCAGAAAAAAGCGCTCTATCCTGCGATTCAAAATGAAGCAAAAAACGGGGTGAGCAATGCTCGTGGAACGTTTGCTATGGCGCGGACAAACTACCCCCATTCCGCAACGAGCCAGTTTTTCATCAATTTAAAAGATAATGACTTTTTAGATTATTCGCGTAAAAGCGATGGCTATGCGGTTTTTGGGCGAGTGATTTCAGGAATGGATGTGGTTGACGCGATCGCGAAAGTCAAAAC
This sequence comes from Lysobacteraceae bacterium, assembly GCA_012513365.1. Lineage (GTDB taxonomy): Bacteria > Pseudomonadota > Gammaproteobacteria > Cardiobacteriales > Wohlfahrtiimonadaceae > CALZBJ01. Next base: position 3,452 of record JAAZCI010000049.1, on the reverse strand, counting down.
CGGAAACTCAAAGGGTCACAGCGATGTTCCACGTGAAACGATCAAAATCAATGGGATCTATCTGATCGAAACCCCGCTTGTGGATTAATGCCATAAAAGGATGCGAAATCGGTCTGACTTTAGCGGGCCGATTGACTATAATTACTCTTAGGTTTGAGGGGCGCGCCTCCTCAAGATCATATTTAAAGGAGATAGAAGGACGTTATGATTAAATTTCATACCTCAATGGGCACATTTACCATTGAATTAGACCACGAAAATGCGCCAAAAACAGCGGCGAATTTCTTAGAGTATTGCCGTTCAGGATACTATGTTGATACCCTTTTCCACCGCATTATTCCGGGCTTTATGGTTCAAGGTGGCGGCTTAGTGGAAAGCATGCTCGATAAGCATGAAGGCCAATTAGCGCCGATCGAAAACGAAGCGGACAACGGTCTTAAAAATGATGTGGGCACGCTTGCGATGGCACGCACCATGGAGCCACATTCTGCAACGAGCCAATTTTTCATCAACTTAGTGGATAACGATTTTCTTAACTTCAAATCACCAACGATGCAAGGTTGGGGTTACTGCGTGTTTGGTAAAGTGGTTGACGGAATGGATGTGATCAACAAAATGGCAGCGGTTGAAACCACCTCACGCCGTGGTCACCGCGACGTTCCCGTTGACGATATCGTCATTGATCGCGTTGAGATCATCGAAGAGTAATCGCGAATGATCCTCTTTGTGAGCGATATTCATCTATGTGAAAGCCGCCGAGCCATCTCGTCGGCTTTTTTTGCATTTTTGGATCAAATTAATGCCTCGTATGGGGCTGCTACTGATTCTACCTCCATCCCCACCTCCATCGCTAAGGAAATCTCGGGGAAATTGGCGCAATCAGGGCAAATCGACATCACCTCTGGAGTAAAAAAACTCTATATCTTGGGCGATCTCTTTAATTTCTGGGCGGGCGACGATATTGAATCCCCCATTGCTGCGGAGTTTAGGGAGCATGCCCGTGCGCTTGTTGATCGTGGCGTTGAGCTCTATTTTCAGCCCGGGAACCGTGATTTTGCCATCGGGAAACAATTTGCAAAATCGTGTGAGATGTCGATTATTCCGGCCTTTTATCGGTTACCCGAAGCGCCCGATCTAATGCTATTACATGGCGATGAGCTCTGCACTGATGATGTGGAATATCAGCGCTATAAACGCTGGATTCGCAATCCCATCACCCTCTTTATTTTGCGCCGTACGCCTCGTTCGTATCGCTTAAAATTAGCCAATAAAATCCGGGAAACGAGCAAAAATCGCGCCGATAAAGCGATCATTGATGTTTCACAGGAGACCGTCGATCGCGTCTTTAAACGCTATGGTTTAACCGAGATGATTCACGGGCATACGCACCGGCCAAATACCCACCGAGAAACCTTTGGGACGCGCTATGTGCTAAGCGATTGGGACAAAACCGGCGATTATCTTGTGCGCACGAATAGTGGCGACATTTTCCGAATTGGGGTGCCGATTATTGGCTCTTGATGAAGGGTTGATAGATCGCTGATCATTATCAGGGAAATTGTGGAAAACAATCGTGGGGAAAATATCATTTTCGCGCAAGATAAGGTAGACTTAAGACTTATTATTTAAATTTATGAATAGATCATTTATATGGATTTTTTAACCTTTTTTCAGCAAAACATCTTCTATTTTGGGGCGCTTATTGTCCTTGCCGTTTTAATTGTGGGCAACGAGATCAATATCTCGCGTAGCAAACGCTTTTTAATTTCGGTACTTGATACGCTCAAAGCATCGAACAATGAAGAGGCGATTATTTTTGACCTCCGTGCGAAAAAGCAATTTAGCGAAGGCCACATTCCGACGGCGAAACATCTTGAGATGAAAGATCTTGAGAGTAAATTTACCCAACTCGATTCATACCGTGGTAAGAAAGTGATTTTTTATTGTGATTCAGGGGCGCGTTCAAGTCAGGCGTGCATTAACCTGCGTAAATCCCATAAAGAAGACAATCTTTTCTACTCAATCAACGGCGGAATTGATGCGTGGATTGACCAAAAGCTTCCCGTGACGAAACGATAATTTTAGACTAATCCAACAAGGAGAACCCTATGAAAGTTGAAATGTATTACATGGCATCGTGCCCTTACTGCAAACGTGCGCTCGCACTTTTAGAGAAAAAAGGCGTGAATGTAACGCTTCACGATGTAAATTCTGATCCAAAAGTATGGGATGAGAGCAAAAAACGTTCAGGACGTGGTACTGTTCCACAAATCTTCATCGGCGATTTCCATGTCGGCGGTTGCGATGATTTAATGGCGCTTGATCGTAAAGGCGAATTAGACGCACATTTAAAAGGCGAATAATTAATTTTTCAAGCAGTCAAAAGGATTCATCATGAGCAATCAACCGGAACAACGTTTCGATATTCAACGCATCTACACGAAAAATATTTCACTTGAGTCACCGAACTCACCGGATGTGTTTAAAAATATGCAAAATCCCGATATCTCGGTTCAACTGAGCAATGACTCAGAAAACCTTGAAGGGGATATCTTTGAAGTGCGTCTACGCGTGACATTAACGGCAGAATATGGCGAGAAAAAAACCATGTTCTTAGCGGAAGTGGAACAAGCGGGGATCTTTGAGCTTGGCGGATTTACCGATGAGCAACTTGAGCACATGAAAGGTGCTTATTGCCCCAATATCTTATTCCCCTATGTGCGTGAAACGCTCGATAACCTCGTGGTTCGTGCGGGCTTCCCACCTGTGATTTTAGCGCCGATTAACTTTGATGCAATCTTTGCACATCGTCGAGCGCAACTGGCAGAAGAAGCAGCAAACAGCGCGGAAACCGATGCATAAGTAATGCTTTTTAGTGCGGTATTAAATTTGGTACGTACGATATAAAAAGTTATAAAAAAGCGATAAAAAACCCGCAAGTGGAAACGGCACTGCGGGTTTTTTGTTGCCACCCGTTTGATGGGAGGCGTTTAAAAGCGTTGTAAAAACCTATCGCTTGATTACTGCTCGATGAGCACCGCTTGCGGTCTTGAGGGCGGATTTTCACGTTGCGCTTTAATAATATTAAAGGCGATCGATCCACCGACTACAATCAGGCCGGCCACATCGGAGTAGGTTTCTGGCACGATAAGCATCAGCGCACCGGCAGCTAAGATGAGGCGTTCGAGAATATTCATGCTCGCTTTAAAGTAGCCTTCTACCGACGCACTGAGCGCGATAATGCCCATGATCGAGGTGATCGTAATCATCACCATTGAGCTAATGGGTGGGAAGGGGAATTCCGTCACGTTCATGCTCGTTAAGCTCGATACATCGATAAAGAGCATCGCTGGATTATAGACAAACATGAAGGGGACGATAAAGCCCGCAAGCGCAAGTTTAAGCGACTGCCAACCGGTTTTCATCGGGTCGCCGCCGGCAATGCCTGCACC
>JAAZCI010000048.1 GCA_012513365.1 Lysobacteraceae bacterium | reverse complement strand
TTATCGATATGGGCCGCACCCTTGCAAACGTCTCTGGCGCGATGACGGCAGCGCTCATCACCGATAAGGAAGTGGGCATGCTCGATGAGAATACCTACAATAATCCGGGCGCGGAAATTCGTTCTGATGAGGATCTTGCGATCTAAAAAAGACGCAGATCAAAGAGATCTCAAAAAATGAAAAGAAAAGGCGAGCCTGAGTGCTTGCCTTTTTAATGCGTGATCTCAAGGGATTTGACGCGCTTTTGCTTTTGTAATTCGTTTGGAGGATACGCAAATTTCGTATATAATGAAACATTAATTTTTCTAGTGTCAATGAGGGTTATAAACGTGATTGATCCGCGATTATTCAGGGATGAGATAGATTTAGTTGTTAGCGAATTAGCAAAACGAGGTGAAAGCGTTAACAAAGAGGAATATCTTCAGCTTGAGAGTGAACGTCGCTCACTGCAAATGGAAGTTGAATCTCTCCAAAGCGAACGCAATAGCAGTGCAAAATCGATCGGGAAAGCAAAAGCCCAAGGCGATGATATTGAGCCATTACTCGCAGCGGTTGCGGATCTTGGTGAAAAACTTGAAGCGTCAAAAGCCAAACTTGACGAAGTTCAAGCAAAACTCAACGCCATTCATTTGTCACTGCCGAACCTTCCTCACGCATCGGTTCCCGTTGGAAAAGATGAATCGGAAAACCGTGAAGAGAAACGCTGGGGGACTCCGCGCGAATTTAGCTTTACGCCCAAAGATCATGTGGATCTGTGTGAAAAACGTGGCCTAAACTTTAAAGCAGCGGCAAAACTCACCGGTTCACGCTTTGTGGTGATGGAAGATAAAATTGCCAAACTTCATCGCGCGCTCGCGCAATTTATGCTCAACACACATACCACCGAACATGGTTATGTTGAGATGAATGTGCCGGTGATCGTCAATGAAGAGAGCCTTTACGGAACGGCTCAACTGCCTAAATTTAGCGAAGATCTTTTCAAGCTCACCGATGAGCGCAATTACTATCTGATTCCCACATCAGAAGTCCCGCTCACCAATCTTGGGCGCGATGAGATCTTTAATGAAGAGGAACTTCCCCTTCAAGTGACCGCGCACAGTATGTGTTTCCGCTCAGAAGCGGGAAGCTACGGTCGCGATACCCGCGGCATGATTCGCCAACATCAATTTGAAAAGGTGGAACTCGTTCACTTTGTGAAACCTGACGATTCATTTGATGCCCTTGAGCGTCTTGTGCGTCACGCTGAAATTATTTTAGAAAAACTCGAGCTCCCTTACCGCCGCATGACCCTTTGCACCGGCGATATGGGTTTCTCAGCAGCGAAAACATATGATTTAGAAGTATGGTTACCCGGTCAAGAAACCTACCGCGAAATTTCATCATGTTCAAACTGTACTGATTTCCAAGCGCGCCGACTCAAAGCCCGTTATAAAAACAGAGAGACCAACAAAAATGAGCTCATCCATACGCTCAATGGCTCTGGCTTAGCGGTAGGCCGCACATTAGTGGCGGTCATTGAAAACTATCAAGAGGAAGATGGCTCGATCCGCGTCCCTGAAGTATTAAAACCCTACATGGGCAATCTTGATTTTATTTAACTGTTGTTAAGGAGATATTTGCAATGGCTTTAATGATTACTGATGAGTGCATTAACTGCGACGTATGTGAACCTGAGTGCCCGAATGAGGCGATCTCAATGGGTCCTGAAATTTATGAAATCGACCCAAACAAATGTACCGAGTGTATCGGTCACTTTGATACCCCACAATGCGTTGAAGTATGCCCGGTTGAATGCATTCCTAAAAACCCAGATCACGTCGAAACTGAAGACGAGCTCATGGCTAAATTTGAGAAGTTACAAGCAGCAAAATAGTGCCCTTGCGGGATAATGCCTCGCATCGATGTTCAATGAGCCGCACCCGATACTGCGAGCGCGATCGCCAATAATAAAACGATTTCGCGCATGCGCTAAGGGTGCACGCATCACCATCGAATCAAGCAGATAGAGCACTCAATGGATCAATATCCCATTAGATCGCGCTGATATTCATTAACCCTTTGCACGATTGATCGGATATGGATTTATTGATAATTAAACCAATCAATAATGGATGATGGCAGATGAAAATCTGCCTCACTTTTTTTAATTTTGATACAAAATAACGCTCATAGCACAAGTTAATTTGGAGAAAAAATGGCTAGCATAGAAGAGAGTTTAAAGTTAATTGAGCGCGGAGTTGATGAGATTATCTCCGTGGATATGCTTACGGAAAAACTCAAAGAGAACAGACAATTACGGATTAAAGTTGGATTTGACCCCACTGCCCCGGACCTTCACCTTGGGCATACTGTCGTGATCAACAAAATGCGCCATTTCCAAGATCTTGGCCATGAAGTAAACTTCCTGATCGGCGACTTTACCGGAATGATCGGCGACCCCTCTGGAAAAGATGTCACCCGTAAACCGTTAACGCGCGAACAGGTGCTTGAAAACGCCAAAACCTATCAAGAGCAGATCTTTAAAGTGCTCGATCCTGAGCTCACAAAGGTAGTCTTTAACTCAGAATGGTTGACGGATTTAGGGTCAGCAGGCCTTATTCAATTAGCGTCACATTACACCGTTGCGCGCATGCTTGAGCGTGATGACTTTGAGAAACGCTACAAATCCCAGCAACCGATTGCGGTGCACGAATTTATCTATCCGCTTCTTCAAGGATATGACTCAGTACATCTTAAAACCGACGTTGAAATGGGCGGAACCGCCCAACGCTTTAACGTCTTAATGGGCCGTGATTTACAGCGCGCCTATGGCATTGAAAAGCCACAATGTGCGATCACGATGCCACTTCTTGTGGGCTTAGATGGCGTTAATAAAATGTCTAAATCCCTTGGCAACTACGTGGGTGTTGACGAAGCGCCGGACAGCATGTTCGGTAAATTGATGTCGATCTCAGATGAACTCATGTGGAACTATTTTGAGCTGTTAAGCTTCCGTCCTATGAGCGAAATCGAGCAACTTAAAGCCGACGTTAAAGCGGGTAAAAATCCACGTGACGTAAAATTTGAGCTCTGCCTTGAGA
>JAAZCI010000047.1 GCA_012513365.1 Lysobacteraceae bacterium | reverse complement strand
ATGTGCGTGGAAAGGCCAATATTCACTATATCTATGTGGTCGATAGCACTGAAAAGATTAAGGGCGTTCTCTCACTTCGCGAGCTCTTAGGCGCAAAAGGCGATCTTATCTTAAAAGAGTTTATGAAAAAAGAGCTCATTGTGCTCGATTCAAATCTCGACCAAGAACTTGCTGCGCGAATCTTCCAAGATACCGACCTTGTCACCATTCCCGTTGTGGATGAAGAGCGTCATATGATCGGGGTAATCCACGTCGATGCGATGATGGACGTTATGCAGGAAGAGGCTACCGAAGATATTCATAAAATGGCGTCGATCTCGGTGGACGATGAGAAAATTGAGGGTGGGCTATTAAAAGCGCCATCGCTCTGGCTCTACGTTAAACGGATGCCGTGGCTGGTAATTTTAGTCTTTGTGAATCTATTATCCGGCGCGGGGATTGCCAATTATGAAGAATTAATTGGGCAATACGTTCACGTGGTATTCTTCTTACCGCTTTTGATTGCAAGTGGTGGAAATACCGGGTCGCAATCGACGACGCTGGTGATTCGTTCGATGGCAGTCGGTGATGTTAAAGCGCAAGATTGGTTTAAAGTGATAATGAAAGAGCTTTCCGTTGCGATCCTCCTTGGGCTGACGATGGCGATTGCGATCGCAGGGATTGGTTATTATCGTGGCGTGCATAGTGCGATGGGGAATGTGGGGCTAGAAACAGCGATTGCGGTCGGTTCATCGATGGTGATTGTCGTCCTTTTCGGAGGCCTCCTCGGGGCGATTCTCCCCTTTATCTTCCGCTGGTTTAAACTTGACCCGGCAACGGCGAGCACACCGCTTGTCACCTCAATTTGTGATATCGCAGGGGTCTTTATCTATTTTGGCATTGCGAGCATGTTTTTAAATATTGGTTAATTTAATTGCCGATTTTGATAAAAACATGATAAAAGCGTGATAAAAGATCTGAAAGGGCGAGTGTTGGACTTGCCCTTTTGTTATGGTAAAGGGAATTACATAAGGGAGCGTAACGCATGTTAAAACGACTGGAATCGATGATTGAATCCTTCGAGCCGTATCTTAAACGGCAAAATTTAGCGGTGGCGCTATTTGGATTCTCCTCCGGGCTTCCGATTATGATGACGTTGATGACGCTCACCTATTGGCTCTCAAGCCACGGCGTCAAAAAAGAGATGATCGGGCTTGCCTCGCTTTTAGGATTACCATACGCCTTTAAATTCCTGTGGGCACCACTTCTTGATCAATATCGCTTGCCGTTATTTGGATTACTCGGGCGCCGTAAAGGTTGGATTCTCTTTTTTCAGCTCGGTTTAGCGCTCGTTTTTGTCGGATTATCGTTTATCGATCCGAAATCCTCGCCGATATTAACGGGGTTATTGATCTTTATTCTCGCCTTTTTCTCTGCAAGCCAAGACATTGTGATTGATGCCTATCGCATCGACTATTTAACGCCGGAAGAGCAGTCTTATGGCAGCAGTAGCTCGCTGATGACCTATCGTTTAGGGATGCTCGTCATGGGTGCAGGTGTGCTCAGTCTTTCGGACTATTTAAGTTGGGGAGTCATCTTTATGCTACTCGCGGGGCTTTTTATGACGCTCGCGATTGTGACGCTATTTATCACGGAGCCCGAGATCACGCTTGAAGCGGATAAGAGCGAAGAACATGATGCGCCGAAAACGATTAAAGGCCATCTGCGTAATCTTTTTAAGAGTACGATGCTTACCTTTAAGCAATTTTTTATCCGCGATAAATCTCTGATAATCCTATTTTTTATTATCTGTTATAAATTGCCCGATGCGATTTCTGGCGTGATGGTAGCGGATTTTTATACCGATATGGGCTATAACGGCACTCAAATTGGAGTGGTTACTAAAGTTTACGGGCTTATTGCAACGCTCATAGGTGCGTTTGTGGCGGGAAGTGTGATCCGCACAATTGGAATCTATCAAAGCCTGCTCTATTCCGCGGTTGCGATCGGGGTGACGAATTTAGGTTATCTATTAATTTTGCATTATCCGCCGATCCACTCATTAGTGATTGCGATCACGTTAGAGAATTTTGTCTCTGGGTTTGCGAGCGCGCTCTTTATTATGTTTTTAAGCTTGCTTTGCGACCGGAATTATTCGGCGACGCAATATGCGCTATTAAGTTCACTTTCGGCGGTTGGGCTTCGTCTTCTTGGAGGGAGTTCGGGGTTTTTAGTGGCGGAATATGGTTGGTATGATTTCTTTATCGGCACCGCATTTCTCTTTATTCCGGGGGTGATTCTGCTCTTTGTGATTCGCCGAGAAGTCAAACCCTTAACGCCGATGGAATAAAAAAGCACTGCGGATTTTAAGGGCAGGAACCCTGTCATCGCGTCAGTGCTTAGATCTTCAATTACACAATGTTAATTGAACGAATTATGCAACGGTAAATTCAGCAGTAACGATCTCATTGGACGTGGGGTTGTCTGGGTCAATTGACGTGGTAAGTTTAAGACTCATCTCATCGCCAGTCTTCATTTTGGCAACGCCTTTGGGTGTACCGGTAAAGACTAAATCCCCTTTCTGAAGACCGTATATGGAATTTAAATGCTCCAAAAGTGTGGGGATATCAAAAATCAGCTCAGAGAGATGCCCGGTTTGACGGCGCTCACCATTCACATCAAGTGAAAAACGAATCTGTCCAAGCGGCATTGACGCTTCTGAAAAGGGAATGAATTTTGAGATCGGCGCTGCCCCTTTAAAGCCTTTACTGCGCGACCAAGGATGCCCTTTTGATTTCTCGATCGATTGAATATCCCGTGCGGTAAGATCAAGACCAAGCCCGATAGCACCGATAAATTTAAGCGCATTCTCTTTGGTGAGCCCTTCAGCATCTTTATTGATGAAAAGTACCAGTTCCGCCTCGTGATGCACATCCTCAGAATAGACAGGAAGAGGAATCTGAGACCCTTCATGAAGAAGCGTGCCGGTGGGTTTAAAAAATACAAGTGGGGCTTCGGGAACCGGATTATTAAGCTCGTGGGCGTGCTCAATATAGTTGCGTCCAATGCAAAAAATGTTACGAACCGGTTCTTTATCATGGCGAATAACAATGTAACTCATACTAATCTCCTCGTTGTTTTTATCTGAAGATAATCCACTCTTCTCCCATCATTTGTACCATGCTTAACCCGCTTTGAGAAGATTTTTCTT
>JAAZCI010000046.1 GCA_012513365.1 Lysobacteraceae bacterium | reverse complement strand
GGGCAATTAATGCATATGAATAGAGCGTACCAATTACAGATCGTGGAAATCCCCAGGCTCATAAAATGAGCGATCGGCCAATTGAATGTGCGTCCCTTTCGGTACCCAAATATCGGTTTGTGGGGGAATGGCACGGCGGTTATTGCGAATATTGGCAAGCCACGCAGGATTTAAGCGAATCAATTCCGCATCCTCAATTCCGATTTTTGACGAGAGCTCTTGCACCGTCATCGGTTTAGTTAGACGAATCCCTTCAATCGCGGGATATTGTTTGGGATTAATATCGGCAAAATAGCGCTCTGGAGATTTTGCAATCTTCTTCGCCGCTAAAAACTCAGCATAAAAGTTCCGTGAAGCAAAACCAAACCGGTCCCCTTTATATTTCCACACAATCTCACCAATATCATCGCCATGAGCATCGCGCGCTTTTAATACACCGCCCAAACCATGATTGTATGAGGTGATCGCGAGCGGCCACGATTCAGCCACCGTATAAGAATCTTTTAGATAGTTGACCGCCCCTTTCGCGGCGACAAATGGGTCAAAACGCCCATCGTAACTGCCGTGATGCATTGGCATATAGCTTCGTGCCGTTCGCGGCATAAATTGCCACATTCCCCCTGCGCCCACAGTTGAGCGAGCATGATTTTGAAACGAGGATTCAACGTGCGGTAGATAGGCAAGCTCTTTTGGGAATCCGGCCTCTTCAAAGAGCTTTTCAAAATGAGGAAGATAGTAATAACTCTCCTCTAATCCCGCTTTAAAGGAATTTTTCAGCCCGCGCTGCGTGCGTAATCGATCAGCAATGCCATCAAGTTTATCGCCATGCCCTTTCGATTTAATCAGCTTTAATAGTTTCGCTTCGTCCGGTGTTAGGGGGATTTTCGAGTGTTGTTTCTCTTCTAAACTTAACAGAGTATTATAGAGCGCGTCACGTTTTTGGCTAATCGCCACCTTCTCAGAACGAGGCAGTTTCTCCGCCGCGTAGACAAGATCCATATAGGTATGATCGTGAAAAATAACGGTATCTTCATCCCATTTTGAGTAGACATCTTCCCAAAACGTCACCATCGGCTTCATCGATTTTGGCTCACTAAAATGAGGCTCTTTCGTACTGCACCCCATCAAAATCAGCGCCCCTACTCCGGCGCATAATAATTGCCACGTCCGCATCTATTCCTCCGCGTTTATTGCTCATTTTATGCATGAGACAATCCCTCACGCATACCCAATCCTTTATTATATCGCAAAAAGTAAACGCACCCCGAAAGATGCGTTAAGTTCTCTATGATTTTGTCAGATCAACTGCTTTTAGATCATCTCTTTTGCACGCTCAATGGCAGCTAAAACCTGTTTGGGCGCCGTACCACCAAAGTGATCACGGGCAGCAACCGAGCCTTCAAGCGTGAGATAATCAAAGACATCATCGCCAATTAAGTCCGAGAAGCCCTGCAATTCAGATAGGCTCATCTCCGCTAAATCGCGCTTTGTATCAACCCCTAAACGTACCGCATTTCCCACCACTTCGTGAGCGTTACGGAACGGCATGCCTTTACGCACAAGGTAATCGGCAAGGTCAGTTGCGGTCGCAAAGCCGAGTTTCGTACGGTTGTACATATTCTCTTTTTTACTTGAGATCGCCGGAATCATATCAGCAAAGGCGCGCACGGAGCCGAGCACCGTATCAACGGTATCAAAGAGCGGCTCTTTATCTTCTTGGTTATCTTTATTATACGCAAGCGGTTGGCTCTTCATCAGTGTTAACAGCGAGAAGAGATGTCCGTATAAACGTCCTGTTTTCCCACGCACTAATTCAGGCACATCTGGATTTTTCTTTTGCGGCATGATCGATGAACCGGTACAGAAGCGATCGGGCAGATTGATAAAATCAAATGCCGGCGTTGCCCATAATACAAGCTCTTCAGAAAAACGTGATAAGTGCATGCCTAAAATCGATGCCGCTGCGGTAAATTCAATGGCAAAGTCACGATCGGAAACTGAATCGAGTGAGTTTTCAGTCGGTCCATCAAAGCCTAACAATTTCGCACTTAAATGACGATCGATCGGATAGGGGGTTCCCGCTAAGGCTGCTGCCCCTAAAGGTGAGCGATTCATACGTTGACGGCAATCGGCAAAACGTGAACGGTCACGCTTAATCATCTCAAACCACGCCATTAAATGGTGGCCAAAGGTGATCGGTTGCGCAACTTGTAGATGGGTAAAACCTGGCATAATGGTGTCATATTCACGCTCAGCAACGGTTAAAATACCCTCTTGAAGGCGTTTTAATTCCGCATCGACACGATCGATTTGATTACGCAGCCAAAGACGGATATCGGTGGCCACTTGGTCATTACGTGAGCGCCCGGTGTGAAGCCGTTTTCCCGCAATGCCAATCTTATCGGTTAAGCTCGCTTCAACGTTCATGTGAACGTCTTCAAGTTCGATCGACCAGTTAAAATTCCCGGCTTCAATCTCCGCTTTTACCGCCGCTAATCCCTCTTTAATGAGATTGAAATCCTCTTCCGTAAGAATGCCTTGGGTGTAGAGCATCTCTGCGTGCGCAAGCGATCCCGCGATATCTTCGGCATACATGCGCTGATCAAAATCAACCGATCCTGTGAACGCCTGCACAAAGGCATCGGTACTCTCCGAGAAACGTCCACCCCACTGGGTATTTACTTTTTGTGACATAATTTTAATAAAACCTTTTAACTAATAGTGTAATGGGAGATGCACTTCAACGGTGGTCCCCCGTTTTTCGCCCCCAGAATGGATTGCAATCGATCCATTATGCTCTTCAACAATCTTCTTCACAACGGCTAATCCTAACCCAGTTCCCTTGGTTTTTGAAGAGACATAGGGTTCAAACATCTTTTCAGCGGTCTCTTGGCTAATTCCAATCCCATTATCCGCCACTGAAAGTACGAGCGTTTTGTCATCAATTTGGTCAAGTGAAACGACCACTTCACCATCGGTCGCGCCGGACTCTTCAAGCGCCTCGACGCTATTTTTTAAGAGATTGTGCAATAGCTGGCGCAACCGAATTTCATCGCCAATGGTATACAGAGGCGTAGGGTATTTTATAAGCTTTGTACTAATTTTCGCAAGTGAGTCCTCATAAAGATAGAAGACATCTTCCACAAATTGGTTCATCTCAAGCTGTTTGAGGTTTAATTTCGGCGCACGGGCATATTGGCTAAAGGCGTTCACCATCTCTTTCATGGCGTTCACTTGCGTAATGATCGTTTTGGTAGATTTCTCAACGAGCGCTTCCGATTTTTCATCAAGTTTTCCAGCAAGTTTGAGTTGCATGCGTTCGGCGGAGAGCTGAATCGGCGTTAGAGGATTTTTAATCTCATGAGCCAGACGGCGCGCCACCTCTCCCCACGCAGCTTCCCGCTCGGAATTAATCAGCTGAGTAATATCATCAAACACCACAATAAAGCCGATTAAAACGCCCTCAGAATCGCGCTGCTCTGAGACACGAATCGTTAAAATCTGGAGCATGCCATTCACATTGCGGGTGATCTCCGTGCGCTGATTCTCTTTGGTATCCACTTTAGAAATAAGCTGTACGAGCGTCTCAATAAAACTGCTCCCCCCCTCTGGAATCGCCTTTTGTTCATAGACATGAATCGCTTGGAGCGCCTCCGAGCCCACCGATAAAATCGACAGCGCCGCCTCATTAAAGGTCCGAATATAGCCCCGATTACTAATGACTAAAACCCCCGATGAGAGATTTGAGAGAATCGTCGCAAGGTAAGCTCGCTGCGCCTCAAGAAGACGTTGGGAGGATTTTTCCGCATCGTGAGATTCCCGCAATTTTAAGACCATCTCATTAAACGAATGGGTTAAAAACCCGATCTCATCATTGGATTTAACGCGAATCGTGCGGTGGAAACGCCCCTCAGAGATCGATTTTGTGGCAAGCGATAGCCGTGTAATTGGATTAACAAGACGACGAGAGGCAAAAAATGAGCCCCCGAGCGCGAGTAAAATCGAGAGAAAAGTCACCATCGAGAGCAGGAATAGCATATTGTCTTTTAGTGGCCCTCGAAGCGCTTTATATTGTTTATATTTTTCAACGGACTCCTGAGTCGATTCACCCAGTGTCGTGTAATATTGCGGAATTTCATAAAAGGCCTGAATGATGCGTGGATTGTCCTGCCCCACTTTAATAATCACGCGAACGCGCATATCGCCATTCATAAGCGGTTCAAGCCAGACATAATCCATGCCCTGCATCACCGAGATCAAAATAACGTTATCCGGGCGCTCCGGCAAAATTTGATTAATATCTTTCGAGCTTGCAGCAAGATAACGCCCATGCTGATCAAACACCGCGATATCCATCGCATTAACCTCAGAGCGGAGGCTCTCAATTTGATAGGCCAAATCCAAATAGGAGAGATAAGCGACGCGATTGCCCACATATTGAGTAATCTGTAACGCATCTAAGCGCCGGGTTTCCAGCGCCGATTGCGCAAGGGCGAGCGCATCATCAAAGCCTTTATCGAGCGATTCATCAAACCAACTATCAATGCTGCGCGTTAAGAGCGCACTCGAAAAGACAAAAAAGAGCACGATCGGAATGATCGATAGCCCCGAGAAAAAGAGCATCATCCGCGCATTAAGACGCGAACCCACCCGCCGTTTGCGTACGCTCGACACCAATTGTAATAGATAATAGAGAATCTGGAAAAGAAGTAGTAAAAAGAGCACCACACCGGCGATCACAAGCCACGTGTAATTTTTTGTGTAGAGAGCAACCGATTCCATCGAACGCGCCATCAGCGCTAAAATCACAATGAGAAAGACTGACAGCAATAAGAAGGGGACAAATCCGTTTTTCTTCAATAGTTTCATTACGGCACACTCCAGCGATACCAGCCCGAATTTAATCCCCAACGACTCGACAAATAGGCCGGAATACGAAGCGGTGCGGGAAGCGCTTCAATATCAAGCCAAAGCTTTAAAAGCCCTTGATATTGCCGATCCTCATCACGCTCTAGGGTAAATTTAAAATTTTGAATTTCAGAAATTTGCGCAAGCGCCAAACTCAGCGTCGGATGGCTCGATTGCGTATTATTAATCAGATCGCGCACCACAAATTGTTTCGAGAGCGCGTGATATTTAAGGGCGTAACGAAATTTATGCTCCGCCACCACATTGGTCAGCCCTAGTACCAAGAGCTCCGAGACTTTTAGCTCGTAATTAAAGGTGAGCGGAATTCCGTTATAGAGCATATCGATCTGCTCACGGCTCATGGTGATTGTTGAATCGGCTGAGAGCTGAATGCGATTTTTAGGCAAGGCTTTTGCCTCAACGCTATTGATCACAAGTTCCGATTCTGCGGCCATCACCCAAAAACTTGAGGCGAAAAGAGAGAGCATGATCATTAAAACCCCTTGCTTAATCTGCTCTCTCATCGTGATCCTCGTTACGCTTTTTTCTCTAACAGCGCGTAATAAAACCCATCCATTCGCGCGGCTTTATCAAGATAGACCGGAAGAATCTGCACCCCGTAATGTTGCGCCTCGCCCCCATCGATTTTGATCGGCACCGAGATCGCATCCGTCCGGCCTTCCATAAATTGATAGAGCTGCGCTTCATTTTCCTCTTTTAACACCGAGCAAGTCGCGTAAAGCAGTCGACCACCGGGTTTAAGTAACGTCCATGCATGCTGTAAAATCGCCTGTTGCGTTTTGGCAAGCTCGGCAATATCACTCTCTTTGCGCAGGCGTTTAATATCAGGGTGACGATGCAAAATTCCCGTCGCTGAACAGGGTACGTCGAGCAAAATTTTATCAAACAGCGTGTCACTTTCGTAAAGCGAGGCATCTGCCGCTTCAATCGTAACATAGTCTGGCAATTCACCGACTGCACGAATGATATTCTCTTTTACTCGCTCTAAGCGGCGCTCCGATTGATCAATCGCGACAAGTTTTTCAGGCGTTGCAAGCTCTAAAAGTGCAGTGGTTTTTCCGCCCGGCGCAGCGCATGCATCTAAAATCGTCTCCCCCTCTTCAGGTGATAAAAGCGTTGCCGCAAGTTGCGCTGAGGCATCTTGAACGGTTACCGCGCCTTTATCAAAATGGGGCAGATCATGGACATTGATCGCTCTATCGAGCACAATCGCACTTTTCATAAATTGATGGGCATAAGCCTCAATTCCTTCCGCGCGGAGCATAAAGAGATAGATATCGCGGGTAAAAAAGCGCGGATTGACTCGAAGCGTCATCACCGCATGTTCGCGATAGGTTTCACTCATTTTCTCTAAATTGGGGCGCTTCCAGTTTTTTTCTAATTTGGTGGTGAGCCATTGGGGCAGATTATAGCGCCCTGCTCGTCCTTTCGGCTCAGGCATTCCATCGCGTAACACACCGCGTAAAATCGCATTCATGAGCCCTGTCGCCCACGCTTTATCCATTCCCTTAAGTAGCTCAACCCACGAATGAACGCCGGCATAATCCGCTGTAGCCATCTCGGTCACCTCAAATAGCGCTAAAATAAGGGCAACGCGCACTTCGCGCTCTTGATCTTTAATGGGCGTTTTAAGGAGCGCATCGAGCACATCATCAAGATAATCATACTCACGGAGTGCACCATAAAGAAGATGGTGGGCAAAGCGGCGATCTTGATCCGACAGCTGCTCGGACACGCGATCTAAAATATCAGCCAGTGAATCGCCCCCGAGCACTCGGCTAAGCGCATGAACTGCTACATAGCGCGGGATCGTCATGAGCGTTTCAAAAGGTAACACATCGCTCACCGGCTCAGGTTTTCTAACAGGACGATTTCGATTGAAACCTCGATTAAATCCCCCTTGTCTGCCGCGTTGATTATCTCGTTGGTTGCCCCATTTTGAACCGCTTCCACGGCGATCATCACGACGAGAACCACTCCGATTGTCGCGACGGTTTTCACCGCGCTCGTTACGATTTGATTCGGCATTGCGGGAAGATTTTGGTTTATCAAAACTCATCAGTTAAATACCTCGCCATCGACATCGTTTCCTTGGAGAAACTGCTCTGCTTCCATACGGCGACGACCGGCGGCTTGAATGGTTAAAATTTCTAAAACGCCATCAGACGCTTTAACAAAAAGACGTTTATTAGTGACACAAAACGTGCCCGCTGCTGCAGACGTAAGCGCTGAGAGATCGACACCATCATCACTTTCCGCAAATCGCACATCAAATACCTTAACAAGTGATTCCCCTAAGTGGGTAAACGCGCCAGGAACCGGATTAAAGGCATGAATTTTACGCAGTAACGTTTCGCGTGATTCAGTCCAATCAATCTCTGCTTCCTCACGGCTAATTTTTTCAGCGTAGGTAACGCCTTCCTCCGGTTGAGGCGTCGGCGATTTTTCACCTTTAATCACCTCAGGGAGAGTCTTTAATAAAAGCTCGGCCCCCATCTCTTTAAGCGCATCGTGAAGCGCGCCCGTTGTCATCTCATCGGTAATCTCAATGCTCGCTTCACTCCCCCCATCGCCCGTATCAAGACCAACATCCCTCTGCATAATGCCAACGCCGGTTTTCGCATCCCCCGCTT
>JAAZCI010000045.1 GCA_012513365.1 Lysobacteraceae bacterium | reverse complement strand
GCACCGTACCGATCCCCTGTAAGGATAAGCTCATGCCGATGTTAAAATCTTCCATCTGCTTGGCAGAATAGTAACCTGAATGAGGGTCAAAACTGCGGGCGACCACATTCATAAAGAGATCAAAAATATCGTCTTTGGTGTTTTGCGCTAAACGTTCACCGCGGACTTTATAGCGCTTCAAAAGGCGCTCTTTTGCATCCTCTAGAGTGCGATCTTTATCGGAGACCATCAACATAATTAATTCATTTTGCAGACGTTCACGCCAGATGTTATCGAGCTCTTTTTGGTCTTTCGCATAGGGAAGTTCACTGCGGTCGATATAGATTTTCTTATTGCTCGCAAGATCAAATTCTTCGGTTTTTAAGAGATTTTCAACAAACGCAGTGCGCTCATCAATGCGTTTAATGAGCTGCTCATACATCTGAAATGGCACCATTAAATTGGAGCGGCGCAGATAATCGTCAAAATATTGCGAGTGTTTATTAAAGGCATCGATATCCGCCTTCACAAAAAAGACCCGCTGCGGATCGAGTGAGCGGAGATAGGTATTGTAAATCCGCATTGAGAGATTATCGTCAAAGGGGAGTTTACTGTAATGATATTTTGTTAAAACGACCGAATGCGCGGCACTGATGCGCTGCTGTTTATAGGTCGGAATTAGATCCTCTTCAATCGCCGCAAGCGCCGTACTCTGGACGGCAAACCACGTCATTAAATAGAGGACAAAGACTTTAATCCAAATGATCGGCTGTTTTTTTCTCATTATTTCCCAACTTTACGGATCGTTCACACACAGATTAATAATTTTGGTCGATTTTCAGATCAACATTGTCGCATTATGCCATTCTTTTCAGAGCGATACGACCATCTATTTCAAATTAATATCGCTTAAAAAAGAATCAACAATGGATTCCTTTCGAGGGGCTATAGCAAAGAAAGCCCGTTACAAAAGCGTCATATTAACGCCTCTTTATAACGGGACAGTCTCGACTATATTGAATCGATTTGAGTCTATATTAGATTATAGGACGTCTAACTCAAATTTTTTCATGAAGTTTGTGAGCGCAATCACGCCTTCAAGGGGCATTGCGTTATATAGACTTGCACGCATACCGCCAACGGATCGGTGTCCTGCAAGATAGATCAGGTTGTTTTCTTTAGCTTTTTCTAAGAAGAGCGCATCATATTTCGCGTCCGCTAAGATAAAAGGCACGTTCATTTTTGAGCGCGCATCGACATGTACCGGATTACGATAGAGATGGCTCTCGTCGATGGTTTTATATAAAAGTTCCGCTTTACGGTTATTCACTTTTTCCATGGCAGCCACTCCGCCGCGCTCTTTAACTTTACGAAGGACTAAATTCATTAAGTAGATAGCAAATGTGGGCGGCGTATTGAGCATCGAGCCTTTTTCATTTTGGATCGTGTAATTAAATACATCCGGCGTGTAAGGACTTGCTTTTCCAAGAAGATCTTCACGGATAATCACAATCGTTAATCCCGCAGGCCCGATATTTTTCTGAGCACCGGCGAAAATCATGCCATATTTACTCACATCAATGCGGCGCGAGAGAATGTTTGAGCTCATATCCGCAACCACCGGAATCGGTGAATTTTCGATATCGTAGCAGAACTCCACCCCATTAATGGTCTCGTTTGCACAAAAATAGAGATACGCACTCTCAGGATCAATATTCGTGAGATCGCGCTGACGGGGAATGCTTAAATACCCTTCCTCTTTAGTGCTATAGATAACATTGGTTTTAGCGTATTTTGACGCTTCCGCAATCGCTTTTTTCGACCATGAACCGGTCTCAATAAAGTCGATCTGTTTTTTATCGCCAAGTAAGTTCATTGGAGCAAACGCAAATTGCCCAAGACCGCCCCCTTGCATGAAGAGAACGCGATAATTAACCGGAATATCAAGAAGCTCACGAAGGTTTGCCTCACACTCTTCAATCACGGCGGTAAATTCCTTGCCGCGGTGGGATACTTCTAGGATTGAGGCATCTTGCCCTTGCCAATCAAGAAGTTCTGCTTGCGCCTCTTGCAACACATCTTCGGGCATCATCGCAGGTCCTGCACAAAAATTATATGTTTTTCTCACAAATTGCTCCTTATCGATAGATCTACGCTAGAATAAAGTCCTAAAGTAGTTATATTACTACTTGGTTAAGGATATTTCACAATATTCTTATAAAAACTCTTAAAATCAGAAAGCTTTCTGCTAGAATAGCTCTCTTGTATATCAGAATAAATTTATAGATCATAAAGGTAGCCAAATATGTCGTTAATGGGCAATGATATCCAGAATCAATTAGTTCCTATGGTGGTTGAGCAAACGGGACGCGGCGAACGCTCCTATGACATCTACTCTCGCCTCTTAAAGGATCGAGTGATTTTCCTCGTAGGACAAGTGGAAGATCATATGGCCAATCTGGTTGTGGCGCAGCTGCTCTTTTTAGAAGCGGAAGACCCCAATAAAGATATCCACCTCTATATCAATTCTCCCGGCGGCTCAGTGACTGCGGGAATGGCAATCTACGACACCATGCAATTTATTAAGCCCGACGTTTCAACAATGTGTATCGGTCAGGCCTGCAGCATGGGTGCCCTATTATTAACCGCGGGCGCTGAAGGCAAACGCTTAGCCCTTCCCAATTCACGGGTGATGATTCACCAACCCCTTGGCGGTTATCAAGGTCAGGCCAGTGATATTGAAATTCACACCAAAGAGATGCTCACCATTAAACGTCGTTTAAATGACATCATGGCACATCACACTAAAAAACCCCTAGAAACCATTGAAAAAGATACCGATCGCGACTACTTCTTAAGCAGTCAGGAAGCGGCCGACTACGGCTTAATTGATCGTGTTGTCACTAAGCGATAAGCCCTGCGCGAATTGCGTTGATTCGACTTTGATCGCCCAGCTTTTTTGGGCGTTTTTACACTAAAATTATTGTACTAAAATAATAAATGCGTAAACAAAAAGTGAATCCTACTAAACACGATCCTTTCACCTTGTATTAAAGAATTAAGATGACTAAAGAGACAGATAAACCCACTAAATTATTAGAGTGTTCTTTTTGTGGGAAGAACCAAAATGAGGTGCAGCGCCTCATTTCAGGCAACCGCGTTTACATCTGTAACGAATGCGTTGAGCTATGCAACAATCTTGTCGATGAGGAAGAAGAGGTGGTTTATAGCGATGAACCGCTTCCCACTCCCAAAGAGATCTACGCCGTTTTAGATGAATATGTCATTGGCCAAGAAGATGCGAAAAAGAGCCTCAGCGTTGCGGTGTACAATCACTATAAACGCCTTGAGAGCAAAGCCGATAAAGATGCCGATGTGGAGCTTACTAAGAGTAATATTCTCTTAATTGGCCCCACCGGTTCAGGGAAAACGCTTTTGGCAGAGACGCTTGCGAAAACGTTAAACGTCCCCTTTGCCATTGCCGATGCAACAACGCTTACTGAAGCGGGTTATGTTGGTGAAGACGTTGAAAATATTATTCAGCGATTACTGCAAAGCTGTGACTTTGATGTGGAAGCGGCTGAAACGGGCATTATCTATGTCGATGAGATTGATAAGATCACTCGCCGTAGCGAAAACCCCTCCATCACTCGCGACGTATCGGGCGAAGGCGTTCAGCAGGCGCTGCTTAAAATCTTAGAAGGTACGGTAGCATCGGTGTCTCCATCGGGCGGGCGTAAGCACCCAAATGCTGAGCTTGTCGATGTGGATACCCGCAACATTCTCTTTATCTGTGGCGGTGCGTTCGCAGGCCTTGAAAAAGTAATTCAGCAGCGTCAAAGCAAAGGTGGCATCGGCTTTACCGCAGAAATTAAAGAGAAAGATGATGAGAAAACCACCTCAGAGATCTTTAAAGAAGTGGAATCCGATGACCTTATTAAATATGGGCTTATTCCAGAATTTATCGGTCGTCTTCCTGTGATTACCACCCTCGATGATCTCGATGAAGAGGCGCTAATCAACATCTTAACGCAACCGAAGAACGCGATTGTTAAACAGTTCCAATATCTCTTTTCAATGGAAGAGGTTGAGATTGAATTTACCGACGAAGCGCTCCGTGCGATTGCAAAACAGGCGATGGCGAAGAAAACTGGCGCCCGTGGATTACGCTCGATTATTGAGCAGCTTCTTCTTAACACGATGTTTGAGCTCCCTTCGGCCGAGAATGTTGAAAAAGTGATCGTGACCGAAAAATCGATCACTGATAAACTTGATCCTGAAATTATTTATCGCAACTCATCAACACAAAAGGATAATAACGAAGGCGATTCGCTTTCTAAAACCTCATAATTATGACTGATCAACTCAATAGTACACCCCCTATCTCCATGAGATTTAGGGGGTTTTTACCCGTCGTTGTCGATGTTGAAACCGGCGGCGTTAATTGCCAAACGGACGCACTTTTAGAGATCGCCGCAACCATGCTCGATATGGATGAAACCGGCAAAATTTTCCCCGTGGAAACCGTCTCAGCGCACATTGAACCAGCGAAAGGATTACTTATTAATCCCGAATCGATGAAAATTAATGGCATCAAGCTCGATAATCCGTTTCGCTTTGCGATTACTGAAAAAGAAGCCCTCATCAAGATCTTTAAACCGATCCGTGAAATGGTGAAATCTCGCGGATGCACCCGCGCCATTTTAATTGGTCATAATGCGCACTTTGACTTAGGCTTTTTAAATGCAGCCATTGAACGCACCGGCATTAAAAACTCACCGTTCCATCCATTTTCGGTGATCGATACCGTGAGTCTTTCAGCCCTTGCCTACGGACAAACCGTACTTGCGCGCGCGATTCATGCAGCAAAAATTGAGTGGGATCCCGATTCAGCGCATTCGGCCGTTTATGACACCGAAAAAACCGCCGAGCTCTTCTGTAATATTGTTAACAAGTGGCAGGATCATATCGGGTATAATAACTCGATGTTTAATAACGATTCTGCGCCCGCTTATATTCAATCGTCACACAATATTGGCGACTAAGCGTGTATCACTAACGACACTAAAGGATGATCTAAGATGTTTACTCAGCTCAATCAGTCGCTCAACGATACCTTATCAAAACTCGGCGCGGCACGTTCATTACTGAGCCGCGTTAATATTGGCCTTGAGCGCGAAACGCTCCGCATTGATGAAAAAAGTGGCCGTTTAAGCAGTACGCCTCACCCAAAAACGATTGGCTCTGCCCTCACTCATTCCAATATCACCACCGACTTTGCCGAGATGATGCTCGAGTTTGTCACCGATCCCCACGATTCTGTGGAAGAGACGCTCTCATCGCTCGAAAAAATTCAAGAATTTACCTATCGCCGTTTAAACGGTGAGCTCTTTTGGCCAAATTCCATGCCACCTGCGATTGAAAGTGATGATGAAATTATCATTGGCTATTATGGCGAATCGAATGAAGGGAAAATGAAGCATACCTATCGCGTTGGATTAAGCCATCGCTACGGTAAAATGATGCAGGCGATCTCTGGCATTCATTATAATTTTTCCTTTAAAGATGAGTTTTTTGTTGCGCTCCAAAAAGCACTCGGCAATACGCAAACGCTTAATCAGTTTAAGACCGAACGCTATCTTAATTTAGCGCGCAACATCGCCCGCGTTGGCTTTGTGGTGCCCTACTTTATCGGTGCATCGCCCTTAATGTGTAAGAGCTTTTTACGCGATAAGCCCAATAAGTTTGATGATTTTAATGACGTCGATAGCTATCTGAAATCGGGAACCTCACTTCGCCTTTCCGACATTGGTTATGGCAATAATAAATGCCATTTTGATGTATCGCTAAATGATCTCAATTCCTTTGTGAAAAATATCTATTATGCGATCACCACCCCTTGCAAAGATTTCTCGAAAATTGAGATCAAAAAAGAGGGGAAATATCAGCAGATCAACAATCATATTTTACAGATTGAAAATGAATACTACTCAAGCATTCGCCCAAAACAGATTATGAAGAAAGGTGAGAGCTTTATTGAGGCGCTCAACAATCGTGGCATTGAATATGTCGAGCTTCGTTCGATCGATATTAATCCACTTATTTCAACGGGGATTGATCTTCCAGCGATGAAGTTTTTACAAGCGCTTTTAACGGCCTGCCTTTTAACCGATGCCGCGCCACTTGATCAAAAAGAGTACGAGCAGACGCAGCGAAACTTAAAACTCGTCGCAGAAAATGGAAAACGTGATGATTTCCATCTCACAATTTCCAATGAAGTGTTCGAATTACCCGATGCCCTTCAAAAAGTGATCGACTGGATGCGCCCAATTTGTGAGCAATTAGAAAATGGGTTTTCTGACGCCCTTTCGCACTTTGAAAAAATGATTGAAAATCCGGAACTTACACCCTCTTCAATCATCCTTGAAAAAATCCAAGCAAGTGGATTGACTTACCAAGAGTACTTCTTTAAAGTTGCGCATCAACACTACTCAGAGAGTATGGAGTTTAAAGTGAGCGATGCGGAGATGGCACTTTTTGACGAAAAGGCAACAGCATCACTTGAAAAATTAGCGGCGATTGAAGCCGAACCGCAAATTCCATTCGATGAGTTTTTAGACAACTATTTTGATATTTCGTTATAAGGACTCGTAACGCTGTGACCCCCCATGTAAATATTGGTTCACCCCTTCTCTACACAATCTTCGGGATTGTCGTCGGGATTATGATTTTGATCGATATGTTCGCACTAAAAACAACGGGCGATCATAAGGTCAGCTTTAAAGAGGCACTCGGCTGGACGCTCGTTTGGATTACCGTCGCGCTTCTCTTTAACTTTGGACTTTGGTGGTATTTAAGCTTCCATATGCCTGAAAGTCTGCACGTTGCCGAGGATCATCAAGCCTTTGCCAATACCGTTGCCCTTGAATTTTTAAGCGGTTACGTCTTGGAAAAATCGCTCTCGATGGATAACATCTTCGTCTTCTTACTGATTTTTGGCTACTTCAAAGTCCCCAATATTTACCAGCGTCGCGTCTTAGTGTATGGCGTGTTAGCGGCGATTGGACTGCGCATTTTAATGATTTTAATCGGAAGCTTTTTGCTTTCACGTTTTGAGTGGATTCTCTATCTTTTTGGAGCCTTTTTACTCTACACCGGGATCAAAATGCTGTTTGGCCATGATGAAGATGCCGACTTAAGCGATAACAAACTGATCAAGATCACCAAGAAATTTTTCCGCTTTACGGAAGACTACGATAAGGAACATTTCTTTACTAAAATCGATGGGTTACGCTATGCCACCCCGCTCTTTTTAGTCTTGGTAATGATCACAATCTCTGATATTATTTTCGCTGTAGACTCTGTTCCCGCAGTGTTTGCCGTCAGTCGCGATCCATTCATTGTGATGACCTCAAACGTCTTTGCCCTTTTAGGATTACGAGCGATGTATTTCCTGCTTGCGGATATGGCGGAGCGCTTTCACCTCCTTCAATATGGATTGGCGTTTATCCTAATCTATATCGGAGCGAAAATGCTGGTGCTCTACTTTGATATTCATATCCCAACCGGATTATCGCTTGGCGTCATTTTGGGAACACTGGTGATTACCATCGTCCTCTCTTTAGTGACCCCTCCTAAAAAGAGTTCATAGTTTCGGAGTCTCGCCTCGGCGGGACTTTTTTATTGACCCTTGCTAACACATGTTTAGGATGCACCTCAAATGTTAGAAAAACTTTTTAAACTTAAACTTCATAATACGACTGTGCGAACAGAGATAATCGCGGGGATTACCACCTTCCTCACGATGGCATACATCATCTTCGTCAACCCGCAGATTCTCTCATCGACGGGCATGGACTATAACTCTGTCTTTATGGCGACCTGTATTGCAGCGGCAATCGGAACGCTCATCATGGCATTTGCAGCAAACTATCCGGTGGGCATGGCGCCGGGCATGGGCTTAAACGCATTCTTCGCATTTACGATCGCAGCGCCCGTTGCGCACGGCGGAATGGGCTTTACCTGGCAAGAAGCACTCGGCGCGGTATTTGTATCGGGCGTGGTGTTCTTACTCTTAACGGTCACCGGTGCACGCCGCTGGATTATCGATGGGATTCCTAAATCTCTTCGCGCTTCTGTTGGTGCAGGGATCGGGCTTTTCTTAGCTTTTATCGGTCTACAAAATGCAGGTATTGTCGTTGACAGCCCTGCAACACTGGTATCGATGGGGGATCTCACTCAGCCTGCCGCACTCTACTGTATTTTAGGCTTTTTCATCATGGTGGTGCTTGACCGTTTAGGCGTAAAAGGCGCTATCTTAATCGGTGTGCTAGCAGTGAGTGTGCTTAGTTTTGTTTTAGGTCATAATGAATTTAAAGGCATTATGTCGACCCCGCCATCAATTGCGCCCACCTTCTTCCAATTAAGCTTTGAAAAAGTGCTTCACGGCAGCTTTATTCAGATCTTAATCGCGCTTGTCTTAGTTGAACTCTTTGACGCAACTGGCGTATTAATGGGCGTTGCAAAACAAGCTCACTTAACCGATCACAATGTTCCTGAAGCGAAAAAACGTTTTAACCGCGCACTCTTCTCAGACAGTACCTCAATTCTTGCCGGTAGCTTCTTAGGAACAAGCTCGGTAACGGCGTTTGTTGAATCTTCAGCGGGCGTTCAAGCCGGAGGTCGGACAGGATTAACCGCTCTGACGATTGCGGTTTTATTCCTACTTGCGATGTTCTTCTCGCCGCTTGCTGGCTCAATTCCTGCCTACGCAACCGCCCCTGCACTTGTCTATATCGCAGGACTGATGCTTCGCGAATTAACAGAAGTCAATTGGGAAGAGGCAACGGACGCAATTCCTGCGGCGCTTTTAGTATTAGGTATGCCATTTACCTACTCGATCGCTACCGGGTTTGCCTTTGGATTTATCAGCTACGTGGTGTTAAAAGCCTTTACCGGACGCTTTAAAGAGATTCACCCCGCAACGGCGATTGTGGCGTTCCTCTTCTTTATCCGTTTTGCATTCTTTTAACGCAAACGAGCCATAAATCAAACGGATTGACTACAGTATTGGTAGCCATCTGTGTATACTTAGAGGCCTCCTTTTTGGAGGCTCTCTACGTTATAAAATAGACCTAAATCCCGTTAACCTTTTCCCATTTGAGATTAGCGCATGAACCAACTACTCACCGCCACTTATCGCTTCCTCTTTAGCCATGACTTTAGTTTTGGGCTCCAGAAAGCTGTGGGCATTTTTCTGCCGGTGGGGCTACTCTATCTTGCCAATCTCTACTATCCCTTTGGCTTTGATTATCCGCTTATGCTGATTGTGGGTTACGGAAGTTTAACCATTGGTATTTCCGATCAGATCGGCCCTTATAAGCATAAACGCAATGAACTTTTAGCAAGTTTAGTGGCGATGGTTATTATCTCGCTCCTCTTCTCCTATCATAAGAATTTCTCGATCGGGATGATCGCAAGTTTAACGCTCGTCACCTTTTTAAGTGGCTTTGTCTCCAATTTTGGCCCACGCTTTAATGCGATTGGCTTTGTGCTTGTATTTACCGCAATGATGGCGGCGCGCACCAATGAGCACCCCTACACCTACACCCTCTTTTTTACGATTGGGGCGGTGTTTTACTATATTTATACCCTGCTGATTTCACGGATTTTTGAGCGCCATATCATTCGGCACAATCTCTCAAATATCTACTTTTTACTCTCAAAACATCTTAAAAACTTGTCGGCCTGTTATCGTCAAAATAGCGATATTCAAAAAGAGTTTAAAAAACTGATCGATTCGCAAACGAGCCTACTTGAAGAGTTACAGCTGCTTCGCGATCTGCTCTTTCGCCTAGAAAACCCTAATCACGATAAGATCAAAAAGATGATCTACGAGCTCATCACCCTAATTGAGATTCGTGAGGTGGCCCTTGTTCCCCATCAAGAGTTTAGAACGATTCGTCAGGTATTCCCCAATACCGATATTCAGATCTTCTTCCGTGATGCCTTTTCTAAAGCGGGCAATAATCTTGAAGAGATGGGACTCTATACGCTTCGCGCCGGTGAGATGCTTAAGCGTCTTGGCTTTAAGGCAGAACTTCGCGCGCTCGAATATGAGCTGGAACTTCTCCGCCGTGAAAACCCCGAAGGAGAACGCTTAGAGGGCTATCAAGTTTTAATTGGCCATTATCGTAAAGTGTGGTCGCTCTCACGCCAGCTCGAAAAGCTCCGCTCGCTCTTAATTGGTGAATATATGCCTGATGAAGAGCTCAGCCAAAAAAGTTTTTCCCGCTTTTTATCACACTCCTATTGGTCGCGAGATTATATTCGCAATAACCTTAAAATTCGCTCCAACGTGATGCGCTTTTCCATTCGCTCTGCCGTTGCCATGTGTACTGCGCTCCTGCTTGTAAAAGCAACGAGCTTTATGTCCCATGGATTTTGGATCGCCTTTACCCTGTTGAGTCTGATGCGCCCTGGATTTAGCCTCACCAAAGAGCGGAGCCGTAATCGAATTATCGGCACCTTTGTTGGTTGCGTTGTCGGGGGTCTTTTGATCGCGTCCAAAATTAATCCGGTGGGGATGCTCGTCATTATCTTTTTTGCCGTCGTCCTTAATAATGGATTAATGCGAGTTCACAATCAGCTCAGCATCGCGTTTACCACGCTCTACGTCCTTGTGTTATTAAACATTGACCGCGATTTAACCGCGCTCCAAGGCTTAGGACTCGCGGGCGAACGCATTATCGATACCGTGATTGCCGCGATCATTGCCGTTGGCTTTAGCTATCTATTGCCCTATTGGGAGAAAAACACTATCCCTGAGCACCTTGCAAAGATCAAAGAAAATCTCTACGGCGTCTTTTTGAGCATCGAAAAGGTCTGGATTCGTCACGCGGCCGATGATGTGGAATTTAAATACTGCCTCCGTGAAACGCAAACCTCCATTGTGGATTATTCCAATTCACTCACGCGCATGCAAAATGAGCCCAAAAAGATTCAAACCTATAATCTTTCCATGCTCAATGACGAGCTGATTATGTTCCAATCGCTCCTTGCTCAGCTCTCTTATCTCGGTTATTTGATGGAAGATAGCAAAGTAAAAGCGGAAGATATTCCTGAATTTTGTGAGATTTTCACGCTGATTAAAGAGCGCTTTAATCCGGCAAATCACCCCGATCAAGATGATCCGAAACCCTTTACCATTCGGGAGCTCAAACCACTTATTTGGATGCTTGAATCGCCTCAATCGGCGCAAAATAGCCATACCGACTAAGGGCAGATTAAGAGCTCGTTAACGGCGTGATAGAGAAAGAGGCTACCAAGATCAGTTCATGGAGCTTTTATGGGGCATTTATGGCAAAAATCATTGCATAACCGACTGCTTCTGTTTACTATTGGTAGAAGAATATTCTTTTTATTGGCAAAACGATGGTACATTTCTTAGGCGAATACGAGATCCGCGTGGATGCGAAAAAGCGCATCATGCTTCCGGCTGCACTTAAAAAGCAGCTCGGCGATGTCGTTCGTTTTGTCATTAACCGCTCCTTTGATAAGTGTCTTAATCTCTACCCCTATGATATGTGGCAAGAGATCGATTCAGAGCTTGGAAAACTCAATCCGTTTGTTAAAAAAGAGCGCGATTTTGTCCGGTTTGTTCGCGGTGGTGCGACCGAGGTAACCCTCGATGGACAGGGTCGTATCAACCTTCCCCAACGTCTAATGAAATATGCCAATATTGAGTCCGATCTCATTTTACTCGGAAATGGGGATGTCATCGAGATGTGGGATCTTGAGACCTATGAATCGATGCTTGATATTGATCCGGAAGATTTCTCAGCGCTTGCGGAAGAGGTGATGGTGAAACAGGCCGAAATTGAGCCTCCACACGAATCTTTTGATGATAGTATTGTCGTTCCCATTCTTCGGCGGTAAAATACCTCCCATATGAATATAGGACTAATCGATTCAGGGATTGGCGGGCTCTCGGTGCTTCGGGCATTTATCGCGGCCGGCGTTCCTGCCAACTTTTTTTACATTGCCGATTCTGGGCATCTTCCGTACGGCACGAAAAGCGATGCCTATATCGAAACGCGCATGGAGATTTTAACGGATTTCCTCGTTCAAACTCACCAAATTGATGCCCTTGTCATTGCGTGTAATACCGCAACTGCCGTGAGTGCAAAATCGCTTCGCGCGCTTTACCCAAATCTTCCCCTAATTGGCATTGAGCCGGCGATTAAACCGGCCACCCTTCTGACTAAAACGCGCCACATTGCCGTCGCAGCCACCCATTCCACCATCAATAGTCCACGCTTAAAAGGCCTCATTGAACGCTTTGCAACGCCAAGCGGAATCACCGTTCACACCATTGAAGCAGGCCCTTGGGTAACCCTTGTGGAATCCGGCGAGATTTATGGTGAAAAAGCCCAACAAAGCATCGAAACACTTCTCAATCCGTATCAATTTACGCGAGCAAATCACACCTTTAACACAGAAAAGACGGTTCAGATCGATCAATTTATCTTGGGCTGTACTCACTTCCCCTTTCTCAGAGAGGCGATTCAAGATTATCTTGGTGATTCGGTGAATTTAATCGATCCCGCGCGCTCCATTGTTAAACAGACATTAACGCTATTACCATCCGCTAAAAATGATCAAGCCTCGCCCCATTATCATTTTTATACCACCGGTGATCTTTCCCATTTTAAAACTCAGCTCAGCACCCTCTCCTTTCATATTGATCAAGCAGACGCATTAACGCGCTAGCGCCTTCTCGGGCACGAGGAAACCATGCAAAATTGACCATAACCGAGTATGATAGAGATCAATATTTCCACGTTTTTCTCCGTTTAAAAGGGATACTTGATCACTATGCACGAGACTACGCTCTATCGCCTTGAATACGAAGCGCCCAGCTTTTTAATCGATTCCGTTGACATCACCTTTGAGCTCGACCCAAAAAAGACACTCATTACCGCGCGCTATACCTTAACGAAAAATCCTGACAATCCAAGCCGTGATTTCATCTTAGATGGAAGCGATACCTTAACGCTCGAATCCTTCATTCAAAATGGTGAAACGCTCGATCTTAAGGCTCTTCGCTTTAATCAAGAAGGTGGGATTTTACTCACGGACCTTTCCGATACGGTGACCCTTGAGATTCAAAACAGCGTCAGCCCTGAGAATAATCATCGTCTCCAAGGGATTTTCATGACCGATGGGCTCTTTTGTAGTGATTGTGAACCGCAGGGATTCCGCCATATTACCTATTTCCCCGATCGCCCCGATGTGATGGCGACCTATCGCGTTAAAGTGATCGCGGATAAGGCTTACCCTGTTCTTCTATCGAACGGCAATCTTCTTGAAGAGGGTGAGTATGATGAGACGCGCCACTATACCATTTGGCACGATCCCTTCCCTAAACCCACCTATCTTTTTGCGCTTGTGGCCGGCGATCTTGAATTTATTGAAGCAACGCACATTCGCCCCGATGGCTCGCCGGTTAAACTTCGAATCTACGCCCACAAACCGTTTATTGCGCAGTGTGAATTTGCACTCGGTGCGCTAAAACGTGCGATGAAATGGGATGAAGAACGCTTTGGCCTTGTGTGCGATCTCGATCACTACAATATCGTTGCGGTGAATGATTTTAATGGCGGCGCGATGGAGAATAAAGGGCTCAATATCTTTAATGCCAAATTTATTCTGGCCGATCCCAATACCGCGACCGACGAGGATTTTAAAACCGTTGAAGCAGTGATTGGGCACGAATATTTCCACAACTGGACCGGCAATCGCATCACCTGTCGTGATTGGTTTAATC
Source organism: Lysobacteraceae bacterium (assembly GCA_012513365.1). GTDB lineage: Bacteria > Pseudomonadota > Gammaproteobacteria > Cardiobacteriales > Wohlfahrtiimonadaceae > CALZBJ01. The sequence continues at coordinate 3,087 of JAAZCI010000045.1, read as the reverse complement.
TCTCCTTAAAAGAGGGATTGACTGTCTTTCGCGAGCAAGAATTTACCGCCGACCTCCATCATCGTGGCATTAAACGAATTGAAGATGTTGCCCTACTTCGCACTCACCAATTTGCGGAAGATGCAGGCCCCCTTTCTCACCCGGTGCGCCCTGATGAGTGTGAAAAGGTGGAAAACTTCTACACCATGACCATCTATGAAAAAGGCGCGGAAGTGATTCGCCTCTATCAGACGATTTTGGGTCATGATGGATTTAATAAAGGCCTGAAAAAATATATTGAAGAGTTTGACGGACAAGCGGTGACCACCGATGAATTCCTCTATGCGATGGAATCGGCCAATGAAACGCATCTCACCAATTTTGATCGCTGGTATTCTCAATCAGGAACGCCAGAGCTGCATGCTAGCATCGACTTTCATCCAGAATCAGAGACGCTTCGCTTAGCGCTCCGTCAAGTGCTTCCCGATAGCAAGCATCAAAAAAATAGAGCCGCGCAACCGATTCCGATTAAATATGCACTCTTTTCGCAAGATGGCGAGATGCTCCTCGAAGAGATGCTCGTCTTTAATGAAAATGTGCAGTGTGTGCTCTTCCATGGCATTAAGGAAAAGCCGGTGATCTCGCTACTACGGGACTTTTCAGCGCCGGTCAATCTCCATTTTGACTATACGCTCAAAGAATTAATTCTGATTTTACATGCCGAAACGGACGACTTTGCCCGTTGGGAAGCGATGCAACGCATCTATGAGCTGATTATTTTTGAACATTCAACTACAGAGGATAAAGCCCGCGAGTTATTTGAGATCTTTGAACCGCTCTTTGCAAACGTGCGCCAATCACCTGAGTTTTACGCGCTCCTCTTCACACTTCCCACCGTCACTGCGCTTTTACCAAAAATGGAGAGCGCCGATCCGCTACTTCTGTTTGGGCAAATTAGTGGCATTACCCGCCAACTCGCCGCTCATTTTGAGGATCGTTGGCTCGATCTGTATGAGGAATTTGATGGCGATTCACCGGCGCATCGCGCGATTAAAAACTGTGCGCTTAGCTATTTAGCCCATATCGAAACCAATCACCCGATTTTGGAAGCGCACTATATGAACGCCACCAACATGACCGATCGTAAGGCCGCATTTACCCTGGCAATCGAGCATGATATTGCGGTAAAAGAGACACTGCTTACCCACTTTTTAGAAACCTATCGCAACTATCCAACGGTGATCGATTCGTGGTTTGCCCTCCAAGCGCGCAGTCCCAATGTATCCCTTCCGGTGGTGAAAAAGCTCACTGAGCATCCGCAATTTAGCTACAAAAACCCCAATCGCGCGCGCTCAGTCATTGCCGGATACGGAATGAACATGGTAGCCATGCAGCGGGATATGCCCGCATCATACGCGTTCCATGTGGGTGAAATTGTTAAAGTCGATGGGATTAATCCACAAACTGCTGCCCGTTTGATCGGTCCTTATACCCGAATTGGCAACTACTCCAATGAGGATCAAGCCGCTATTTTAGCGCCGCTTAACACCCTTTTAGAGAGCGATACCCCCCTTTCAAATAACTTACACGAACAGATTAAGAGGATTATTTAAATGAGTCAGACAGAGAATTTCTCCTTAAACGATCTTATGAAAAACCGCCGCACCATTCATCACTATGAGCCGACTCCTGTGCCGGAAGCATTGATTGACGAGGCGCTGTCACAGGTGATCTATGCACCGAATCATCATCTCACCTATCCCTATCGTTTTTACCGCATTGGTGAGACGACGAAAAAAGCCTTTTTAGCGCGAGCGTTTGATGATTTTGCCCAAAAAGATCTGGATACCGCCAATAAAAAGATCGGCCGCTGGAGCAATATTCCCGGCTGGTTACTGGTAACGCAAACGATTAACGAGAATGAAAAGACCTTTTTAGAAGATCACGCGACGCTCTCGATTGCGATGTATATGATGATGCTAAGCTTTCATAAAAATGGCGTTGGCAGTAAATGGTCTACCGCAAGCCTCTTTTCAGGCCCGGCGTGGTATGAGCTTTGCGATATTGACCCTGAAAAAGAGATTATTCGCGGCGTTTTATGGTTTGGCTATCCTGAAAAAATGCCAAAACCGAATGAAAAACCGGCCTATACCGATTTTGTTAAAGTGATTCCTTAATCGATCAATCCGCTCCTGGCAAAACGGGGCTGTACGTTTCTGAAATTTCGGTCATAATACAATCCTCACGATGATATTTTGATATTTCGTGGGGATTTTTTATATACTGAAAAAGCATGTGCCAAAACGCGTGCCAATACTGGTATGATGCTCAATTAACTATTATCAGAGTCAATTAACTGTCAGAGGATGACCCATATAATGAAGAAACGAAAACTTGGATTATTAACGCGAATCATCATTGCGATCGCCTTAGGGGGCGCGCTTGGAAACTTCGTACCTGAATGGTTTGTGCGCATTTTCGCCACCTATAACAATGTCTTTGGCGAATTTATCAACTTCAGCGTTCCGTTAATTATTATTGCCTTTATCGCATCGGGAATTGCAGAGCTGGGCAAAGGCTCGCAACGTCTCTTAGGTGCGGCAACGGGCATTGCCTATGTTTCGACCTTAATTGCAGGATTTTTCGCCTTTTTCGTGGCATCGAACCTCCTTCCTCGCGTCATTTCACAACCAACCGAAAGCTTTGATGCACCGGGTGCTGGATTAGCAACCACCTTCGTTAATATCGGCATTGAACCGATGATCGGCGTGATGAGTGCGCTCGTATTTGCGTTTGTGATCGGGATTGGTATCGCCTCGCTTAAAAGTAAAGTGCTTCAGAGCGGGTTTAACGAGTTCCGCGAAATTATCCAAAAATTAATCTCTAAAGTGATTATTCCGCTTCTTCCCTTCCATATTTTCGGGATCTTCCTCAACATGACCTACGCCGGTGAAGTCGCGCGCATTCTATCGATCTTTGCACTCGTATTTGTCGCTATTATCGTGATGCATTGGATCATTCTCGTCGCGCAATATTCAATCGCGGGAATGGTCTCAGGTCGTTCACCGTTTGCGCTGATTAAAACTATGCTTCCGGCTTATTTTACTG
>JAAZCI010000044.1 GCA_012513365.1 Lysobacteraceae bacterium | reverse complement strand
CACCGACTACAATCAGGCCGGCCACATCGGAGTAGGTTTCTGGCACGATAAGCATCAGTGCACCGGCGGCTAAGATGAAGCGTTCGAGAATATTCATGCTCGCCTTAAAGTAGCCTTCCACCGACGCACTCAGCGCGATAATGCCCATGATTGAAGTGATCGTAATCATCACCATTGAGCTAATGGGTGGGAAGGGGAATTCCGTCACGTTCATACTCGTTAAGCTCGATACATCGATAAAGAGCATCGCCGGATTATAGACAAACATGAAGGGGACGATAAAGCCCGCGAGTGCAAGTTTAAGCGACTGCCAACCGGTTTTCATCGGGTCGCCGCCGGCAATGCCTGCACCGGCAAACGAGGCAAGGGCAACGGGCGGGGTGATGTTAGCAAATAGCCCGAAATAGAAGACAAAGAGATGGGCGACAATCACCGGGACACCCAGCGCTGCGATAGCAGGTGCGGCCATGGTTGCGGTAATGATATAGGCCGGAATGGACGGAAGGCCCATGCCTAAAATCATCGACGCGACCATCGTTAATAATAGCGTTAAGAGGAGAGAATCTTTCCCGATGCTCGTGATCATGGAGATCATTACGTTCGCAAATCCGGTGAGACTCACGGTTCCGATAATAATGCCCACTACCGCACAGGCGGCCATTACTGGAAGGGATTGGCGCGCCCCAGAAATGAGCGCATCGATAATATCTTTAAAACTCATGCGCGTTGATTTTCTAAATTGGCTCACAATCACGCTGATCACAATGGTATAGAATGCGGCAAAGCTGATCGGTACCGATTTAGAGAGAAAAAAGACGAGTGCAAAGATAGGAATCAGGAGATGACCACGTTCAAGAAGTACCTCTTTTACGCGGGGGAGATCCGCTTTGGGAATCCCTTTAAGATTATCTTTTCCTGCGCGGAAATGCACTTGCGCAATTACGCCAAGATAGTATAAAAGCGCGGGGAAAAAGGCTGCCATTGCGATGGTGCTATATTTAACGCCGGTGGTTTCCGCCATAATAAAGGCACTTGCGCCCATGATCGGCGGAAGAATCTGACCACCAACGGAAGCACTCGCTTCCACAGCGCCCGCAAAGTTCGCACTATAACCCACGCGTTTCATCATTGGAATGGTAAATACTCCGGTTCCCACCACGTTTCCAACGGCGGATCCATTAATGCTTCCCATAAATCCGCTCGAAATCACCGCTACTTTCGCAGGACCGCCCTGTTTGTGGCCGGCAAGCGCGAGCGCTAAATCGTTAAAGAGCTGTCCCATGCCGGATTTAGCAAGGAAGGCGCCAAAGAGGATAAAGAGGAAGATAAAGGAGACCGATGCGCCGATTGCGGTGGAGTAGAGTCCTTCGGTTTTAAGGTACATCTGCCCGAAAATATCGCCTAAATCGTACGGACGGGTTAAGAGACGATTGGGCATAAATTCAAAGTGACTGATGAAGGGATAGAGCAAGAATGTGAGCGCGAGAATGGGTAAAATCCAGCCCATCACCCGACGCGCCGCATCGACTACAATCGCCACGGTAATGATTCCAAAGACCACATCTAAGGTGTTGGGAATCCCGCCACGGGTATTCATAATCGCGTCATATTCCATCACCAGATAGCCAAGTGAGGCAAACGCAAGCAGCATTAAAATCCAATCATACCAAGGCACTTTCGCACGGTTTTGAGATTGATAGGTTGGGTAGATAAGAAAGATCAGCGCAAGCCCGACCGAGACGTGTGTCGCACGGTATAAAAGTTGCGGCATGGGATAATAGGTGGTGTAGAGATGAAAAACGGAGTAGAAAAGCGCGAGCGCGGCAATAAAGAGCGCCACGGTTTTGTTCTGCGGTGCACGGGTCACCGATTCACGGTCGAACTTTTCTAAAATCGTTTGCTCATCGGCCACCTTCGGGGTTGAATGTGTCATGACAAGAATCCTTTAATAACAATGTCCATAGCGGAGATTTTTGAACAGAAAACTCCATTTCTGAATAATCATCAAATTGCTCGTAAAGTGTAAAAGGCGCGTTCCCTAGATAAATCGTTGACGCCACATTACGCGAGACAATCCAATGGATCTGAGGGATTTTAAGATCCGTTTCATACTCCACAAATCCCTCATGATTTAAGACGAGCGTGCCACTGCTCGGTGTCCCTGCGCCAAAGGTTTTAAACTTTGAACGCACCAGTCGAAATCCCGCTTTTTCCACACGATAGGACTCAATCCAGCGTTCGCGCTCCACAGAGTGAATCCACGCAAGATCAAAGGTCGAATCGGTAAAATAGCAGCGAAAATCGCCTGAGGTCACCTTGGCAATGGTGACGGGATAATTTGACAAAAAAAGAGGGAACGCTGCGATCAGCGCCCCCTTCAGTAAACGAGTGCGCTTACTATTTGTTTTGCTCATCGTAGTATTTTTTCGCGCCCGGGTGGATCGGTGCAACCATCCCGTTTTGAGCCGCTTCAAGCGAGATATCTTTCACCGCTTGGTGAGAGTTTCTCAGCTGGCCTAAGCTATCGAAAAAGGTTTTTGTGAGTTTATACACATCGTCTTCACTTAAATCGGCGCGTACCGCTAAGGCGTTCATAATCGCAGCCGTTGCAATGGGTTCGGCGTTACCATAGGTATTCGCAGGAATCTCCATCGCGGTGAAATAGGGTTTATCTTGGGCAATCTTTTCCACCATTTCAGGACGAATGGTCACAAGTTTAAGGTCAAATCCTTGCTCAAGCTCCATGAGTGACGCATTTGGTAAACCGCTCGTTAAGAATGCCGCATCAATTCGGCCCGCTTTAAGCGCATCCGCCGCTTCTGCGTAACCAAGATAATCGACGCGAAGATCGTTATAGGTGATGCCGTGTCCGTTTAAAAGGGTACGAGCATTCACTTCTACGCCTGAGTTTTGGTCACCAACCGCGACGCGTTTGCCTTTAAGGTCATCGAGGGTTTCGATGCCAGAGCGTTTTGAGGTCACGACCTGCACAAAGTTCGGATAGAGCACCGCCATCTGATTGACGTTCTCAATTTTATTGGGGAAAGGGCCTTCGCCGTTTACCGCTTGGCTTAATACGTCGCTCATTAAGAACGCCATCTCCGCTTTTCCTTGGTGGATCAAGTTGATGTTTTCAACCGATGCGCCAGTGGTTTGCGTTTTAGAGTTGGTTTTATGTTTATCGGCGTAAATTTCGCTCAGCGTGGTGGCGATAATGTTATACGGCCCTGATGCGCCGCCCGTTGCGATGGTGACAAAGCGTGAGTTGACTTTGCTTGCATCCGCGTCAGCACTTGGCGTCGCGTCATCGTTTGAACAGGCTGCTAAAAGCGCTACTGCACTCACCGTTAATATACTTTTCTTAACAAAGTTAAAAGCCATTGTTTCCCCCCAGAATTGGTTTATTAATTTTTTTGAATCGTATCTCTCTTATATAACGGATTAATTGCGAAAGATCAAAAATAAAAATATTTAATATGGAAAATCAACTGGTTACCCCTATTTTGTGTGGGTTTTTGTAAAAAAAGAAAATTAAAAACATTTTAAATCAACATATTAATGGGGTTATTGAAAATAATTCCTAAGTTGCATTGACATTTGAATAAGAATGATAATAATTATCAATACGATTTAAGATTAAATGCTATGTATCACTTACATTGTTTATAGAACGATTGGGGTATCGAGGCGACAGGCCATAAACAGTGGGTGAGCTTGGCATTAAGTTAATTTATATATAAGCATTAAAAATTTCACGTTAAATGTATTGATAAATGGATAAGGACTTAGCATGAGTAACGCAGCGACACCGATGAAACGCACCCTTTTGAGCATGATGGTGCTCGGGGCTCTTTTAACAGGCGCCGCCCAGGCCGATGAGCTAATTGATGAGCAGCTTGATGATCAGATTGAAGAGAAAAGCACACAAAGCAACAGCGTCAGCACACCGAAAGCGGACATTGATCTATCGCGCGTTGTGGTGACTGCGGGCGGATTTGCCCAAGAGGTGAAAGAGGCACCGGCATCGATTTCGCTTGTGTCCAATAAAGAGCTTGAGACAAAACCGTTTCGCGATGTGACCGATGCGTTAAAAGATATTCCCGGCGTTAGCGTGACCGGCGGTGGCGGAAGTACGGATATCAGCATTCGTGGGATGGCGCCGCAATACACCTTAATGCTGATTGATGGTCGCCGAATGAGTTCTCGTGCTACTCGCCCTAACAGTGATGGCAGTGGAATTGAGCAGGGCTGGATTCCTCCGCTTGCGGCGATTGAGCGCATTGAAGTGGTGCGTGGACCGATGTCATCGCGCTATGGTTCCGATGCGATGGGGGGGGTGATTAACGTGATCACCAAAAAAGTCGCCGATGAGTGGGGCGGCAGCCTTCGCTTGGAATCGACGCTTCAAGAAGATTCCGATGCGGGCAATATGAATACGGTGGATTTTTATCTCAATGGTCCGATCATGAAGGAGCGTTTGGGGCTTCAGCTCTATGGTAAATATTCTGATCGTTCAGAAGATAAGTATATGACGGGCTTCCCCGAACAGCGCATTGAAAATTTAAACGGGAAACTCACCTTTGTTCCGGTCGATGGGCATACCCTTGAATTGACGGCGGGCGTGGGGCTTCAAAAACGCTTTGCTACTAAAAACCAAACCAGTGCGCGCGGCAGTGAGCATAAATCAAAACGTACCCATGGATCGCTCCGTTATTTAGGCGAGTGGGACAATGGTGTGACCAGTGATATCGCGTTCAGCCACGAAAAAACCGATAACTATGTGCGCAAAATGATTGTGGATAACTACGTTGTCGATGGTAATGTGATCATTCCACTTGGTAGCCACATGGTGACCGTTGGCGGGCAATACCGTAAAGAGAAACTGGAAGATCAGGGTAATCAATTTAATCCCGATCTTGTGAAAATTGATCGCTATAGCTATGCCGGATTTATTGAAGATGAGTGGTGGATTACTGACTCCTTCTCATTAACGGCGGGACTTCGCTACGATAAAGATGAAAACTACGGCGGCAACTTAAATCCGCGGATCTACGGGGTGTGGAATATCAATGATGAGTTCACCATGAAAGGGGGAATCTCAACCGGATTTACCGCGCCTGGCCTTCGTCACGTAGTAGCCGATTGGGGACAAGTCACCGGTGGCGGAACTCGCGATGGTATGATCTTAGGGAACCCCGATCTTCAGCCAGAAAAGAGCACCAACTATGAGTTAAGCCTTAACTACTCAAATGATTATGGCGTAAACGCAAGTGTAACGGGCTTTTACACCAATTTTAAAGATAAAATCCAGCTGATGACGCTCTGCGATGATGAAAGTAATCAAGGGCAGTGTGCTGCGCCAAATGGTGAAGGATTTGATCTCATTCAAAAACGTTTTAATATCGATAAGGCTGAGTTAAAAGGGCTTGAATTAGCACTCTCCATGCCGATCAATGAGTTTGTCAGCGTGAATGGTAGCTACACCTACACCAAAACCAAGCAAAAAACCGGTGAGCATAAAGGTGATCCATTAACGGGCGTGCCTGAGCATCAATTTAACCTTGGGGTGGATTGGGATATTAACGAAAAAACTCAAGTCTGGGCGAAAGCGCGTTACAACGGGAAAGAGTATCAAATGAAAAAAGGCGTGGCCGGTAAACGCAATGACAGTTTCACTACGTTTGATCTTGGCGCGTCCTATAAATTTAGCGACGATGCGACGCTTTATGCGGGTATCTATAATGTCGGTAACAAGAAAATTCGTGAGATCGATCATGGTTATACGCAAGATGGCCGCCGTTATTGGGTGGGCGTGAACGTGGATTTCTAAGCGTGCATTGCTACTGCGATGAAGTTTTGTTGGCATCAATCGGTGACAAAATGATATTAAACGATATTTTTTAAATCGGTTTACGCTACAATGTGAAGCGGGTACAGAGTGTATCCGCTTTTTCGTTAAGTTTCATCGATGTTTATCGATTTGGCTTCCTGAGAATCTCTCCCTATAATAGAGAATCCTATTTAAATGACGGCGTTAATCGGCCGTTATATTATTGACGAGACCCCTCATTCATGCGCATTCAAGCCGATCAGTTACCGCAATTACTTCCCCAAAATTCTGCGTGGCGCGGACTTTTGGTCGCGGGCGATGAACCCTATTTGGTCATCGAGGCGCAGGATTTTGTACGGCATTTTTTACGGGATCAAGCAGGCTTTTTAGAGCGGGATCTCTTTGAGGTAGCCAGCGGATTTGATTGGAATGATTTTCGGGAATCAACGCAGAGTCTTTCGCTCTTTTCTGAACGAAAGATTGTAGAACTCCGCTTTCAAAATCGCCCCGATACCGTGGCGCAGCGCCATCTTCTTGAATATTTCGAAAACCCCTCCCCCGATATTTTTCTACTAGTCTGCGTTCCGCGTTTAACCAATCAACAGCTGAAAGCCAAATGGGCGGACGCCTTTGATAAAAATGGCGCAGTGATGCCGATCTATCCGCCGCGACCTTATGAATATCCCCGCTGGATTGGCGCTCGTGCCCGTCAAAAAGGATTGAGATTGTCGGACGATGCGATCGATCTTTTAGCGGTTCATAATGAGGGGAATCTCTTTTCGGTGATGCAGGAGCTCGATTATCTTGCGCTCTTTTATGGCAATGATCCGGTAAGCGGTGAGAGTCTAAAAGAGGCGTTGACGCAAAGCTCGCGATTTATTACCTTTGATCTTGGCGATGCGCTATTGACCGGCGATATTGAGCGAATTTTCCGCATTATTGATGGCCTTCGTGAAGAGGGAGAGCCGGCGACGCTTGTCAATTGGGTGCTCCATAAAGAGATTGCAACCCTTGGCATGATGAAAGCGGAACTTGATAATGGCGCGCCGATGCAAGAGGTGCTGAAAAGTGTGTGGCAAAATAAACGCCCGCTCTATCAAGGTGCGCTGAGACGATTTTCGCCTAAATTGTGGCAACATTTAGCGGAGATGCTCGTCCAGATCGATGAAGCGATCAAAGGGGAGTTGAAAGAAGATCCTTGGAATGCTATTTTGCGCGTCTCTTTTGCGTTAGCAGGCAAACGCCTCCTTTCGCTAAGTGCCACGGTGACGCCTTAATTAAATCAACCAAAATTGAGGGATAACGCCATGAGTGATGCACTTTTTCATGAAACGCACAACAAGGATAGTTTTATGCAGTTAGATGCGATGGTGGAAGCGGTATTAATGGCCGCAAAAGCCCCTCTTACCATTAATGATTTATGCGATATTTTTAGAGAAAACGGCATCAGCAATGATGAGATGACCGAGGTGCTCGAAGCGCTCCAAGAGACCCTGTCAGGGCGGGGCGTTGAGCTGGTGGAAGTGGCAAGTGGCTGGCGCCTTCAAGTGCCGGCGCGTTATAACCATTGGGTGGAGCGTCTTTTTGAAGAGCGTCAAGAGCGCTACAGTTCCGCCCTGTTTGAAACGCTCGCGCTTATTGCCTATCAGCAGCCGGTTACCCGCGGGGAGATTGAATCGGTGCGCGGCGTTGCGGTGAGTACCAATATTATTCGCACCCTTGAGGAGCGTGAATGGATTAAGGTGGTGGGCCGCAAAGAAACGCCCGGTCGCCCGCTTTTATATGCGACAACCGAAAAATTCCTCGATGATTTTAACCTCAAAAGTTTGGAAGAGTTGCCACTTCTTGAAGATTCTATTTTGCTCGATGAAGCGAAACAGCGCGAAGTGGAATTTAATGAGACGCAAACACGGCCAGCCTCGGCGTAAAAATAAAACCTGCTTAACCGGCTCGATTCTTCTATACTGATTCTTTTAATATCAAACACAACAAAGGGTCTATGTTCAAACCATTATCCCTCTATATCGGCCTGCGTTATACGGCTGCAAAACGGAAAAATAATTTCATCTCATTTATCTCATTTGTCTCAATTGGAGGCATTGCGCTTGGCGTGATGACGATGATTGTGGTGCTCTCGGTGATGAATGGCTTCCAAAAAGAGGTGGCCGAAAAGAGTACCGAGATGGCCTTTCATAATCAGGTGATGAGCGATACGGGCAAATTGTCCGATTGGCAGCGACTGCTCGATCTGCCGGAAAAGATTCCCAATGTAATTGGCGCAGCGCCGTTTGTGAAGAGTCAGGGACTCGTTAATGCCGATGGCGATATGAAGCCGGTGCTGATTTTTGGCGTCGATGGCGCGTATGAAGGCGCGGTCTCCAATGTGAATGACGCGGTGAAAACCATTGAAGAGGGTGCGTGGAAAGCGGCGGATTTTACCCTGTTACAGGAGGGGGAATTTGGCATTATTTTAGGCAAGAGTCTTGCGACGGATTTCCGCGTGACGATTGGCGATTATGTCTCGCTTGTTACCTCCGACATTAATGTCACCGTCGTTGGTGCCTCACCGCGGTTAAAGCGGTTTAAAGTGGTCGGGCTCTATGAGGCGGGACTTTATGATTATGAAAAGAGCCATGTTTTTGTCCATTTAGAAGATGCGGCGCGCCTCGCTAAACTGCCGAAAGGTGATGTCAGCGGGATTCGTCTCAAACTTGAAAATCCGATGCGGGCCCACGATACGGCGCTGGCGGTACAGCGCTATCTTGGCTTTGATAATGATCTTACGGTCTATACTTGGATCGACCAATTCTCCGCGATCTATAAGATGATCGAGATCGAAAAGATCACCATGTTTATTATTATGAGCCTTATTGTGGCGGTGGCGGTGTTTAATGTGGTGTCGATGCTGGTGATGGTGGTGACGGAAAAACGCTCCGAAATTGCGATTTTACGCACGCTCGGCATGCGCCCGCGCAGCATTATGTTTATCTTTATGGTGCAAGGCACTTTTATTGGCTTTTTTGGCGCGCTGATCGGGATTGTGCTTGGGGTGTTAATCGCTTCAAATGTACAGCCGATCGTCCATTTTGTGGAGAATCTGTTGGGTAAAACGATCTTTGAACCGAGCGTCTATCCGGTGTCGGAAATCCCCTCGCTCATTTTGGCGGGCGATGTATTTTTAGTGTCGGGCATTGCGTTTATTCTAGCGAGCTTAGCAACGCTCTATCCTGCGTGGAAAGCGGCACGCACTCAACCGGCGGAGGCGCTACGTTATGAATAATGAGATCGTATTACGGGCGGTTAATCTGTCAAAATCATACTTTGATCAAAAGCATGAGGTGGAGGTGTTTCGCGATATCAATCTTGAGGTACGCCGTGGTGAAAAGATCGCCATTGTCGGTGCGTCAGGATCAGGAAAAAGTACGTTGATGCACATTCTTTCGGGGCTTGATCGCCCAACGCGCGGCGATGTCTATCTTAAAGAGGTGCACTTTAATGTGGCCTCCGAAGCAAAACGCGGGGTGCTTCGCAATCAACACTTAGGCTTTATCTATCAATTTCACCATCTATTACCGGATTTTACCGCGCTCGATAATGTGGCAATTCCGCTAGTGATTGGGGGATTGTCAGTTAAAGCAGCGCGAGTTGAGGCGGATCGATTACTCCATCGCGTGGGCCTTTCGCACAGATTAACCCATAAACCTTCCGCCCTTTCCGGCGGTGAGCGTCAGCGGGTCGCGATTGCACGGGCACTTGTAACAAAGCCGGCAGCCGTTCTTGCCGATGAACCAACCGGGAATCTCGATGAAGAGAATGCGCGCGCGGTATTTGAGCTTTTATGTGAAATGAATGATGAATTTGGCACGGCGTTACTGGTGGTAACGCACGATCGCAGCCTCGCGGCGAAGATGGATCGCTGTTGGGAGATGCGGGATTTTGGATTATCTCAACAGCTATAAGATTGGCAAATAAATAAAAAGGACAAAAAAGGCGTGATGGAGCTTTTATCCGGTTGGATCAATGAATTTATCGATATTTTTTTAAACATTGATGATCATTTAGAGGTGCTCGCCAATCAATATGGCGCGTGGCTCTATCTTATTTTAATTGTGATTGTCTTTTGTGAAACGGGGTTGGTGGTGACGCCCTTTTTACCCGGCGATTCGCTCCTGTTTGCGGCCGGCGCACTCTCGGCGATGGGGATGCTCGATATCTTCATTCTCTGGGGGTCGCTCTTTGTGACGGCGGTGATTGGTGATGCGGTCAATTATAATATTGGGAAGTTTTTAGGGATTAAACCCTTTAAAGAGGATGCGCGGATTTTTAAATTGAAATATCTGCGTAAAACGGAAGAGTTTTATGAAAAGCATGGCGGGAAAACGATTATTCTGGCACGCTTTATCCCAATTGTTCGAACTTTTGCCCCTTTTGTGGCGGGCGCAAGCACGATGTGCTATCGTAAGTTTTTCACCTATAATGTGGTCGGCGCTTTTCTTTGGACCACGTTAATGCTCGGGGCGGGCTACCTCTTTGGAAATATCGCCTGGGTTAAAGATAATTTTTCAGCAATTGTGCTCGGAATTATCTTTGTTTCCTGTCTACCGATCCTCATTGAAGCTGGGCGTGCCTCTCTTCAGAAACGAAAAAATAAAGTTGCAACCTTACCCGATAATGATTAGAATTGCGTCAACTGCCCGTAAAGGGAGTCCCCAAACGCTATCGTTCGATGCGTTCGCCTCTTTTATTATCTAATCTCATCTTTAGGTTATTAACAATTTCCCCAATTTATTCCGCGTAAGTGCAGCGGATTACTCAATCTTTATGTAAAAAAAGTCTATGAATTTAACAGAATTAAAACGAAAAACAGCACAAGAACTCATTGATATTGCTGAAGAGATGAATCTTGAAGGTTCAGGCCGTGCGAAAAAGCACGATTTAGTATTTAGCATCTTAAATACCTACGCAGCGCAGGGCAACGACATCACGGGCGATGGTGTTTTAGAGGTCTTAAATGATGGCTACGGATTCCTCCGCGGCGTTGATAGCTCGTTCTTAGCAGGGCCCGATGATGTCTATATCAGCCCCTCGCAGATTCGCCGTTTTAATCTCCGTACCGGTGATACCGTCTCTGGGAAAATTCGTCCGCCTAAAGATAATGAAAAATATTTCGCGCTCGTTAAAGTCCAAGAGATTAACTACGAGCCGCTTGAAGCGAGCAAACGTAAAATCGCGTTTGAAAACTTAACGCCAATTCACCCGAACGAGCCCTTAAAAATGGAGCTTGGGAATGGATCAAGCGAAGATATTACTGCTCGTTTAATTGATATGGTTGCCCCGATTGGTAAGGGTCAGCGGAGTATGATCGTTGCGCCGCCAAAAGCGGGTAAAACCATCATGATGCAAAATATCGCCCAATCGATCGCGATTAATCATCCGGAAGCTTATCTCATGGTGCTCTTAATTGATGAGCGCCCGGAAGAGGTGACCGAGATGCAGCGTTTAGTCAAAGGCGATGTGATTGCATCCACCTTTGATGAACCGGCGCTTCGCCATGTACAAGTGGCGGAAATGGTGATCGAAAAAGCTCGCCGTTTAGTGGAGCATGGCCGCGATGTGGTGATTTTGCTCGACTCAATGACCCGTCTTGCCCGCGCGTATAATACCGTGGTGCCTTCTTCGGGGAAAGTCTTATCCGGTGGGGTGGACGCCAATGCCCTGCATCGCCCAAAACGCTTCTTTGGTGCAGCGCGTAACATTGAAAATGGCGGTAGCTTAACCATTATTGCTACTGCGATGGTTGATACCGGATCGAAGATGGATGAGGTGATTTTCGAAGAGTTCAAAGGAACCGGTAACTCAGAGATTCAACTCGATCGCCGCATTGCGGAAAAACGCATCTTCCCTGCGATCAACATTAATCGTTCAGGCACTCGCCGTGAAGAGCTTCTTATCGAACCCGATGATCTCCAAAAAATCTGGATTCTGCGTAAGCTTGTTCATCCGATGGACGAGATTCAATCGATTGAGTTTGTCCTTGATCGCATGAAAGAAACCGACACAAATGAAGAGTTTTTTAACTCAATGAAGGGTTAGACTTGCATTTTGTCTAAAGAATCAGTAAAATTACCGTCTTGAATTATTTTTATGGTAAACACCGATAAGTTGACGAGCTTATCTCGCCATTAAAATAGAACCGGTTTAATTTTAATAATGGATTTAAGAACTATGTCAAACAAAGAAACAAACTACCGCGAAGTGGTATTCCAAGACGTATCAAGCGATTTTGCAATTTTAACGCGTTCAACCGTTAAAACCTCTGAAACAATTAAATGGGAAGATGGTAACGAATACCCTCTTTACAAAGTTGAAGTTTCTTCAGCGTCACACCCATTCTTCACTGGTAAGCAAAACATCCTTGACTCAGAAGGTCGTGTGGATCGCTTCCGTAAACGCTTCGGTCGTTAATCATCTTGATTATCTAAGACTGATATTGATGGTACAAGAGCATCTTTTCTTCGGAAAGATGCTTTTTTTTGTCTAAAATAAAGCTGCGGATAGAGATCTATCTTGGCACATCGGTCTTAATCCATTTACCTATTTAAAATTTAAAAAAGAGATTCTGTTATGTTGCGCGCTTTGATTCGTTCAATTTTATTTCGCCTCGATCCTGAAAGAGCTCATCATCTCTCGTTGTGGGGCTTAAAAATGTTGGGGCGAGTGCCTTTTTTAGCGAAGAGAATTCGCCGGCATTATAATGTATCGGATCCGCGACTTGAGCGAACGGTGCTTGGCATTCAGTTTGCTCATCCGGTGGGGATGGCGGCGGGGTTTGATAAAGATGCCAAAGTCTTTAATGAGCTCTCGATGCTTGGGTTCTCCTTTGTCGAGATTGGAACGGTGACGCCGAAAGCGCAAGCGGGGAATCCCAAAAAACGCCTCTTTCGACTGGTTGAGGATGAAGCAATCATCAATCGTATGGGCTTTAATAATGATGGCGTTCATGCGGCGAAATTGCGTTTAATGAAAAACCAAGGGGTGATTGTTGGCGGGAATATCGGTAAAAATAAAGTCACCCCCAATGCCGAAGCGGTGAACGATTATCTTGAGTCTTTTAATGAGCTCTTTGAGGTGGTGGATTATTTTGTGGTGAATGTCAGTTCGCCCAATACCCCGAATCTGCGTGATCTTCAGGATAAAGAGCCGCTCACAGCACTTCTCAATGCACTTCAAATGGTCAATCTTGCCAAAGAGACCCCGAAACCGATTTTCTTAAAAATTGCGCCAGATTTAACGGAATCTCAACTCCTTGATATAATAGAGATTGTCGCAGAGACGCAAATTGGCGGCGTGATTGCCACCAATACTACCCTCGATCGCACTGGACTACAGAGTGCCGACAAGAGGGAAGCAGGCGGATTAAGTGGTAAACCGCTCACTGATAAATCAACGGCGGTGATTCGGTTTTTACATGAGAAGAGTGATGGCGCATTTCCCATCATTGGGGTGGGCGGGATTCACAGTGCCGAGGACGCGTTAGAGAAGCTCAATGCGGGGGCGACGCTGGTTCAACTCTATTCGGGCTTTATCTATGAAGGACCTGCGCTCATTAAAGCGATAAACGAGGCCATTTTGAAAGAGTGTGATTAATAAATTTTATAGGTATCTTTTAATAGAATTTATACATTCGAGTATCTTATTTTTTAATAGAGGTGTATTATCAACATAAGATACAGATAATCAATTTAGTGTTTTAGGCATTTGTTCCAAATCGACTACACAGATCGAATGCAAACGGAAACGATGCGAAAAAGCTTCAGTTAGGAGGAAAGCTATGACTAAAAATACTGTAACTATTACTGATAATAGAGATAATAAAAGTGTTGAGTTACCGATTTTAGAATCGGTTTACGGAAATGATGTGATTGATATCGCGGCATTAAACCGTGATATGCATATGTTCAGTTATGACCCAGGTTACGTATCAACAGCGAGCTGTGAGAGTGCGATCACCTATCTTGACGGGGAAAAAGGGGAGCTGTTCTATCGCGGTTACCCAATTGAGCAATTAGCAGCGAAAAAGAGCTATCTTGAAGTAGTTTACTTACTTTGGTACGGCGAGCTGCCCACTCCAGAGCAAGCGACAAAATTTAAAGAGATCATCATGACGCATTCATTAATGCATGAAAACATGAAAGATTTCCTCCAAGGCTTCCGCTACGATTCACATCCAATGGCAATGCTTTCAGGTTCTGTGGCATCAATGGCTGGGTTCTATCACGATAAACTCGACATCTATGACCCTTACCACCGCGAAGTCATTGCTCACCGTTTAATCTCAAAAATTCCAACGATTGCAGCGGCATGTTTCAAACATGGTCGTGGCCAGCCGTATCGTTACCCACGTAATGATCTATCATATGCGGGGAACTTCTTACAAATGATGTTCTCAACTCCGTGTGCGGATTACGAGATCGACCCAATTGCTGAAAAAGCGATTGATACCCTCTTTATCCTTCACGCAGACCATGAGCAAAACGCATCGACATCAACGGTTCGTTTAGCCGGTTCATCAGGCGCGAACCCATTTGCAGCGATTGCATCGGGGATTGCAAGCCTTTGGGGTGCGGCGCATGGTGGCGCGAACGAAGCGGTTCTTCGTATGCTTGAAGAGATCGGTTCTGTGGATAATATTCCAAAATATATCGACAAAGCGAAAGACCGTAACGATCCGTTCCGTCTTATGGGCTTTGGTCATCGTGTTTATAAAAACTTTGACCCACGTGCGAAAATCATTAAAGGCATTGCGGACCAAGTATTGGCGAAATACGGTAACGATCCATTAATGGAGATCGCGGTAAGACTTGAAGAGATCGCGCTTAAAGATGAGTACTTCATCGAGCGTAAACTCTATCCGAATGTTGACTTCTACTCAGGTATCATCTACAAAGCGTTAGGCATTCCTGTTGAGATGTTCACGCCAATGTTCGCCATTGCGCGTACAAGCGGATGGATCAGCCACTGGGCTGAGATGATCTCAGATCCAAAACTCAAAATCGGTCGTCCACGTCAGCGCTACATCGGTCCTACAAGACGTGACATCGAATAGTTGAATTTTGATGGGTAACAGTAAATAATAGAGGGCGTAGATATAAGGTCTACGCCCTTTCTTTTTATATCGATAGAGGAAATTTATGTCAGTTATCAAATCGTTAATCGCACGTGAGATTTTAGACTCGCGCGGCAATCCAACTTTATGGGTAAAAGCAACGTTAGAATCAGGTGCAGTGGGTGAAGCTGCGGTTCCAAGTGGCGCATCAACCGGTGCAAAAGAAGCGGTCGAACTACGGGACGGCGACAAATCACGTTACGGCGGTAAAGGGGTATTAACCGCATGTTCACACGTGAACAACGAAATCTTTAATGCATTAAACGGAAAAGATGCGTTAGACCAAGCGGCAATCGACCAGATCTTAATCGATCTTGATGGCACACATAACAAAGCAAAATTAGGCGCAAACGCAACGCTCGGAGCATCGCTTGCGATCGCACACGCAGCAGCGGCTGAAAAAGGCTTACCCCTCTATCGTTCGGTTGCGGACCAAGATCGCTATGTATTACCGGTACCGATGATGAACATCTTAAACGGTGGTGCACACGCAGATAACTCTGTTGATATCCAAGAATTTATGATTATGCCGGTGGGCGTACCCACTTTTGCTGAAGCGGTTCGCTGCGGGGCAGAGATCTTCCATGAACTTCGCAACGTCTTAACCGAAAAAGGGTTAGCGACCGGTGTGGGTGATGAAGGTGGATTTGCGCCAAACTTAGGCTCAAACGAAGAGGCGCTTGAAGTGATCATGACCGCCATTAAAGCCGCCGGTTATGAAGCCGGGAAAGATGTATTCCTAGCGCTTGATATCGCATCATCCGAATTCTATAAAGAGGGCAAATATCAGCTCGAATCGGAAGGCAAAGCGTACACGTCAGAAGAGTTTGCAAAATTCCTCGAAGATTGGGTGAACCGTTATCCAATCATCTCCATTGAAGATGGTATGGATGAAGAAGATTGGGAAGGTTGGGAGATCTTAACCCGTCTAGTCGGCGACCGCGTCCAACTCGTTGGTGATGACCTTTTTGTAACCAACACCTCCATCTTAAAACGTGGAATTGATGAGAAAATTGCGAACTCAATTTTAATCAAACCAAACCAAATTGGTACCTTAACGGAAACCATCAACGCGGTGAATATGGCAGACGAAGGGGGCTTTACCTCGGTTATGTCACACCGTTCAGGCGAAACAGCGGATACCACCATTGCGGATTTAGCCGCAGCAACAGCTAGCTCGCAAATTAAAACTGGATCACTCTGCCGTTCAGACCGTGTCGCGAAATATAACCGTCTGATCTGCATCGAAGCAGAACTCGGTGATAAAGCGGTTTATGCAGGGAAAGATGCGTTTAAAGCAGTAAAATTCTAAAGAATCCTAATCAACTCCAATCATTTGGTTAGAATTGGTTTAGATTAAAAAATGAAGAGCCCGTCAGCAATGATGGGCTTTTTTTGTGAGCGCGTTTTATCGGTGGAGTCGATGAGGGGTGGAAAATCGTAGACAATTTTCCGCACTAAAACGCCATATCATAAATAGAGGAAGGGTGAGCGATCAATCTTACCAAACTTAATTGAGATTAATTCTCAATTAGAAATCATTCTTGCATAAAATCGCCGTAAAGCCCGTCAGAATGGGCTCATAAGAAAATTAAATTTGAAAGAGGACTGAAATGGTACTATATTAGTCCTATATTTATTTTAAGAGGAATACACCGTTGAGAATTACCCGAGAGACAGATTATGCGATTATTATCGCCACGTTCTTAGCAGAAGAGGAGAGTGCGATGAGCGCCTCTGTAATTGCTGAAGCGTGCGAGCTGAATCTCTCGCTTGCGAGCAAGGTATTAAAACTGCTTGCGCGCGCGGAAATTCTCACCTCCACGCGGGGCGTTTACGGCGGTTATAGCCTCAACCAAGATCCCAAAGCGATCTCTCTACTCGATATTATTGTGGCGATTGAAGGGCCGATGGCGGTCAATGCCTGTGTCGATAGCGAGAATCCCTGTGATCGGATCGAAGAGTGTAATCTTGCCCCTCATTGGCGCATCATCAATCAGAAATTATACGATAACTTTGCCACGGTGAGCTTAGCTGAGCTCCTTGGCAAGCCGGTGAAACTTGCGCGTAAATTAGATGGGGAGACTGAGGTACATCAGTAAAACCGATTCTTAAATCAGTAGATGGAATGTTATGAAGACAGAAAGAGAGTTTTTAGAAGAGGTCGCGCAAGAAGAGTATGCGTACGGCTTTGTGACCGACATTGAGCAGGAGACCTTACCTCCTGGATTGGATGAAGATGTCATCCGCAAAATCTCCGCGATCAAGCGTGAGCCTGAGTGGTTACTGGAATATCGTCTAAAGGCGTATCGCGCGTGGCTTGAGATGGAAGATCCCGATTGGGCGCATCTTAAGATCGAACCGATGGATTATCAATCGATCTCCTACTATTCAGCGCCAAAATCGATGGAAGATGGCCCGAAAAGTTTGGACGAGGTCGATCCTGAGTTGATCGAAACCTATAACAAATTAGGGATTCCGCTAGAAGAGCAAAAAATTCTTGCGGGCGTTGCCGTTGATGCGGTATTTGACTCGGTATCCGTTGCGACAAGCTATAAAGGCCGTCTATTAGAGCAGGGCATTATCTTCTGTTCGTTCAGTGAAGCGGTTCAGGAATACCCAGAGCTTGTGCGTGAATATTTAGGTACTGTGGTCTCTTTTAAAGATAACTATTTTGCAGCGCTTAATGCCGCTGTCTTTACTGACGGATCGTTTGTCTATATTCCAAAAGGCGTACGTTGCCCGATGGAACTTTCAACCTATTTCCGTATCAATGCGCAAAATACCGGTCAGTCCGAGCGTACCCTCATCATTGCCGATGATAATTCGTACGTCTCATATTTAGAAGGGTGTACCGCGCCTCAGCGTTCTGAAAATCAGCTTCACGCAGCAGTGGTTGAACTCGTTGCCAAAGAGGAAGCGGAGATCAAATACTCCACGGTCCAAAACTGGTATCCCGGCGATAAAGAAGGTCGCGGCGGAATCTATAACTTTGTGACCAAGCGCGGTATTTGCCAAGGTCGCCGTTCGAAAATTTCATGGGCGCAGGTGGAAACCGGCTCATCGATCACTTGGAAATATCCAAGCTGTATCTTAAAGGGCGATGAATCAGTGGGTGAATTCTACTCCGTTGCCCTTGTGAAAGATGCGCAGCAAGCGGACACCGGCACCAAAATGATTCATCTTGGGAAAAACACCAAATCCACCATTATATCCAAAGGGATTTCGGCGGGTGTGGCGCAAAACTCCTACCGTGGCCTTGTTCGTATGAGCGCAGGTGCAACGGGATCGCACAACTATTCACAGTGTGACTCGCTCTTAATTGGCGATAAATGCGGTGCGCACACCTTCCCCTATATCGACGTTCGCAATGCGAGCTCGAAGGTTGAACATGAAGCGTCCACCTCAAAAATTTCCGAAGATCAGCTCTTTTATTGTCAGCAGCGCGGTCTTACCGAAGAAGATGCCATTAGCCTCATTGTAAACGGCTACTGTAAAGAGATCTTCCAAGAGTTACCGATGGAATTTGCGGTTGAAGCGCAAAAATTAATTGAGATTCGTTTAGAGGGCAGCGTGGGCTAATGAGCCGCCGTGTTGTCAGCACAATAATTTTTGGTAGCGGCAGGGCGATGGGTGTGATGGATCAGAT
>JAAZCI010000043.1 GCA_012513365.1 Lysobacteraceae bacterium | reverse complement strand
GTTTATTATCGATGTACCGCACACCTTAAAGCTCGATCAAAAGGCGCTTGAAAAGAGCTCGATGATTCACCGCTTAAATCTCTTTGCGATTAAACGGCTCGAATATTATAAAAATCTTGGCAAGATCGAGTGCGGCTGGCAACAAGCCGGGAAATATCTCGCGGCCCATGAAGAAAAAAATGAACCCCGACTTCGTCCCTTTATGACGATGCTCGAAAAACTCAATCTTCCATTTGAATACATTGAGGGCAACAGACTCAATCAGCGGCTCGGCACGAGCTATTATCGCTCCGCGGTCTATACGCCGGATAATATTTTAGTTAACCCTGCGGCGCTCATTCGTGGCATCGCAACGCTCTTACCGGAGAATGTCCATCTGTTTGAAGAGACACCGGTAACGGAGATCGAATATAATTCTCCCCATACGCTCTATACCCGCGCGGGGCGCTTTTGCGCCCATGTGATGATCCAAACCAATAGCGGCTATATTGAGGAGCTCGGCAAACTTAAGAATACGCTCGTCCCCTGCTTTACCTATGCGAGCCTGACAAAACCGCTCCCTCAAAGCGTCAAAGAGCACTATTTTAACGCGATCAAACCGTGGGGAATTACCTCCGCCCATCCCGCTGGCACTACCGTTCGGTTTACCCACGATGATCGGATTTTTATCCGCAATAAATTTGATTATGAGCCCAAAATGCGCAGCAGCCGAGAGTTTTTAAAATATGCGCGCCACATGCACACCAAAAGTTTTAAAGCGCGCTTTCCGTTTTTAGGTAATCCTGATTTTGATTACACTTGGGGCGGACAAGTAACGCTGACTCGCGATCTCAGCCCGCTCTTTACCAAGCTCGATGATAATGTCTATGCCATTATGAGTTGTAATGGCGTCGGCGTCTCTCGGGGCACCTATCTTGGCTACTATATGGCTGATCTTTTACATAATATTGAGAGCCCTGAACTGCGCTTTTTAATGAATGAAGGAAAGCGAAAACCGATCCCGATTAAGCCGCTTACCTCCATTGGCGCCAATCTTCGATTTTTTTATGAAGAGTACAGTGCTCAAGGGGATATTTAACGAATTACGTTTCAATTGACATTTAAATGGACAAAAGAAAAAGCTAAGCCTCTTTGAAAGACTTAGCTTTTTTATAATCCATCTAATCGAAGCTCTGATTAAGATCGATTAAGAATTATGATTCAGCTTAGTGACTCAAGCTATCGATCTCGCCATTTTTAAGCCACTCGGCCACTTCTTTGGTGTAGTAGCTCACAATCATATCCGCGCCCGCCCGTTTAAAGCCGATCAAGGTCTCTACCACGATCTGTTTCTCATTAAGAGCGCCGGCTTGCGCGGCAAATTTAATCGCAGCGTATTCACCACCAACTTGATAAGAGGCAAGGGGAAGATCGGTGCGCTCACGAAGACGCGCTAAGAGATCAAGGTACGGTGTGCCCGGTTTAACCATTAAGATATCCGCGCCTTCTGCTTCATCAAGCTCCGCTTCAATCATCGCTTGGCGACCGTTTGCATAATCCGCTTGGTAGCCGTTACGATTGCCGCTAAGCTCAGAGTTGACCGCTTCACGGAAAGGCCCGTAAAACGCCGATGAGAATTTAATGGCGTGCGCTAAAATGCCCACGTGCTCGTAACCCGCCTCATCAAGTGCTTCACGAATGGCGGCAACCTGCCCATCCATCATCGCTGAAGGGGCTAAAATATCCGCACCTGCTTTCGCTGCTGTGACCGCTTGTTTGGCTAAATTGGCGATGGTTTTATCATTATCCACGCAACCCTCATGCACGATACCACAATGGCCGTGCGAGGTATATTCACAGAAACAGATATCAGGGATAATCACCATTTCAGGCGCCGTTTCACGGATGGTGCGAATCATGCGCGCCAGTAAGCCATCATCATTCCACGTATCGCTGCCCTCATCATCTTTATGATGCGAAATTC
>JAAZCI010000042.1 GCA_012513365.1 Lysobacteraceae bacterium | reverse complement strand
CTTAGCAGAACAGGTTAAAAGTGGGCAAGTGGATGCGAAAGCGCTTCAGCAACAGCTCTTTTTGCTCTGTTATGCGGAAACGCATATGCGCCCTGAAAATCCGCTTCTCCGCGCAACGCTTGATGTTTTGTTAAAACGCCTATTTAATCCAAAAGAGCTCGAAACATTGCTCCTTGCGCTTGAATATATTGCTAACAAAAATAGTACGAGTAGCCCGATTGCTCCGGCGATCTTAAAAGATGCATATCAATTATTGGGCATTGATGGGGATAAACCGACAGCGCCGAAGCCATCGGTAAAATCGGCTCCTCAATCAACGGCTCAACGAGCCCCTCAGCCAGCTCCGCAATCCGCTTCTCAAGCTGTGGCACCAGACGCTCCGAAAATTGAGCCAGCGCCTGCGGTGAAGGCGCAACCTAAAGTTCAGCCCAAGGTTCAACCAGTAGCTCAACCTAAAGTCCAGCCTACAGTTGCACCAAAACCCGCTGTAGAATCGCCACGTACACCAGTATTTCAGCCGGCAGACACCGTTTCTGTAGAAGCAAGCGCACCTGAGATTGAAGAGATCACTATCGATTTTGGGGATGATTTAGATGAGTCACTTTCTAAGGAATTTGATGCGGCAACAGCCTCTTTAAACAATCAAGCGGAAGATCGTAAAAAGCCCTCTTTCATGCAACTCACGGCGCCGACAGCGGATCTTGATCTACAATTTATGCACGATGATGAGATCGAGCCACTTACCGCGCCTCCGAAAGTGGAAATTGGTGAAATTAGTGCCCCCGATTTAAGTTTTTTAGATGACGATGCGCTCTTTGACGCCGCGCCTGATTTTCATACCAAAACCCAAGAGATTGGCGATCTAATGCCAGAAAATGATCCGCTTAAAGTGAGTGATTCATTTTTAAATCTCTCGTTTGAAGATCCGGATGCAAAACCGAAAAAACCTGCGAAACTGACCGATCCTCCAAAAGTCGATCTAGGTGAACCCTCCGCACCGCAACTTAAGGTCAATAATGATCGGGTTGATGGCCTATCTTTAATGGTAGAGGATGAGGAGATAGAGGGAGACAGTGGTTCTCAAAAAAAAATAACTTCTGAAGCGGAACTGATTGAAAAAAATGATAAGATGCGTAAAGAATCGCAAAGAATTAGTGGTTCGGAAGGGGTAGCATCGATCGTCAGATCGCAACCGCAACCAAAGTCGAAAGCGAAGGTGGCTTCAAGTGCTCCGCTAAAACAAAAAGAGCGCTCGATCTCATCGCGCGGAAAAGAGATGGCCGATATCTTCGGTGATACGGTGCTTCTTGAAGCGATTGCCGATGAAACGAAAGAGCTTGAGGCGGAAGCGAACGCGCTTTTAGAGGCGGAGAGTTATTCAAAAGATACCATATCATCGCTCTCACGAATTGCCCATACGCTCAAAGCGAATATTCGTTTGATCAATATGGATCGATTGGCCGATCGCCTCAATGAGATCGAGCACGGTCTGATTACTGCGCCGAAATATGATGCGGCGTTTGTGGCAAAGGTGAAACAGGAATTTACCGATATTTTTTCTCAAATCAAAACCGTTTTATTTGATACTATGAAGTGATGAAAACGGAGTGTATATGCAAGAATCGATCATTACGATGAGCGACATTACCCTTAAATTTGGTGAGCGAATCATCTTTAAGGAGATGGATGTTGCAATCCCAAAGGGGAAAATTACGGCCATTATGGGGCCATCGGGAACAGGGAAAACCACACTGCTGAAATTGATCAGCCAACAGCTCACGCCCAATAAAGGGGATGTGACAGTGATGGGGCACTCATTAACTGATATCTCTAACCGTGATCTTTACGCGCTTAGAAAGCAGATGGGAGTTCTTTTTCAATCGGGCGCGCTCTTTACCGATATGACCGTTTTTGATAATATTGCGTTCGCACTTCGCGAGCATACGGATCTGAGTGAATCGATGATTCGTACGCTGGTTTTATTAAAACTTGAGGCCGTGGGGCTTCGTGCATTAGCCGGTTCAATGCCCAATCAGCTGTCAGGCGGTCAAGCAAGACGAGCAGCACTTGCACGGGCGATTGCACTCGATCCAACGCTCCTTTTATATGATGAGCCGTTTGCGGGGCAAGACCCGATCTCGATGGGCGTTTTATTACGATTGATCAAAAATCTCAATGATGCGCTCAACTTAACGAGTGTTGTGGTCTCCCATGACGTTGCTGAAGTGCTCTCCATTGCCGATCATGTCTGTATTTTGTCGGAAAATACCATTGCTGCAAGCGGCACGCCCGATGAGATTCGCAATAGCGACAACGTCTGGGTAAGGCAGTTTATTCATGGATATTTTGATGGGCCGGTGCCATTTCATCTCCCGACGACTCCACTGAAGGAAGCATTATTTTGATTAAAGCCATCGAAAATTTAGGTGCAGGGACGCGGCGATTTGTATTTGCTTTAGGTGCAGCCGTGCTTCTCCTACTCACGATTTTAAAAGAGAGCTGGTATCTATTTAAAAAGCCATTTCTATTTACACGTCAAGTCTATCAACTTGGCGTTTTGTCGTTACCGATCATTTTGCTCGCCGGTCTCTTTGTGGGGATGGTGCTCTGTTTTCAAGCCTATATTAACCTTGTCAATTTTGGTGCAGAAGCGTCGGTCGGAACGATTGTCGCGCTGGCGCTTTTTCGGGAATTAGGGTCGGTCTTGACCGGGCTTCTCTATACGGGGCGGGCAAGTTCATCGCTCACCGCTGAGATTGGCCTCATGCGGGCAACGGAGCAGTGGGCAAGCTATGAGATGATGGCGATTAATCCGATTCAATATATTTTAACGCCGCGCTTTTGGGCGGGCGTATTGGTGGTTCCGCTGCTTGCACTTATGTTTAGTGCGGTAGGAATTATCGGTGGATACTTGGTGGCAACGCTCTCCCTTGGGGTGGACGGCGGCGCATATTGGTCGCAAATGAAGTCTGCGGTAAATTTAAGCAGCGATATTGGCCAAGGAATAGTATTAAAAAGTTTTGTTTTTGGTATTATAAGCAACCTCGTAGCGCTTTTCACCGGTTTACACGGTCGCGCTACTGCGGGAGGTATCGCTCGAGCCACCACAAGTACAGTTGTTATAGCGTCATTATTAATCTTAGTGGCGGATTTCATTCTAACGGCAATCTTGTTTGGTTAGAGTTAAAAGTTTAAGTTTAGAAGGTCGGATTTTTAGAATTTATGGGTATTTTTAACTGGGAAAATTGTCTACGCTACTTGGAAGAACACTTGACTCAAGATGAGTTTGTTATGTGGATTTCCCCATTAAACGTGGTCATGAAAGATGATCACGCCATGATTCTTGCCACCAATGAGATCGTGCTTCGCGGGGTACAAACCAAGTTTGAAGACCTTCTATTAGCGGCGATTGAAGAAGAATTGGGCGCGGAAATCGAACTGCGGTATGGCGTTGGAACCGAATCGGATTATGAAGATCATCAGGTTCAAAAACGCAGCTCAAAACGTCGTGAGCGTAGCGGTAAAGCTCGCGAGGTAACGAAATATTCGGTGCGCGAGCAATCGATTGAGACAAGCAATTTAAATAAGGATTTCCAATTTTCCAACTTTGTTGAAGGAAAATCGAATACCTTTGCGCTTGCAGCTTGCTCGCAAGTTTCCAAAAAGCCAGGGACATCCCATAATCCGCTTTTTATCTACGGCAATACAGGTTTAGGTAAAACGCATTTAATGCACGCAATCGGTAACTCCATTAAAGAACGTTATCCCGATGCGCGCCTTATCTATCAGCATTGTGATGGGTTTATTGAAGATATTGTTCGCAGCATTCGTAACAATACCATCAATGAATTGCGCCATTTCTATAAAACGCTCGATGCGTTACTGATTGACGATATTCAGCTATTATCGGGGAAAGAGGGCTCGCAAGAGGTATTCTTCCACACCTTTAATACGCTGCTTGATGGGGGGCATCAGGTAATTTTAACCTGTGACCGTTATCCCAAAGAGCTCGATGCGATGGAAGAGCGCCTTAAGTCGCGCTTTGCGTCAGGATTAATTGTGGATATTCAACCGCCAGGGCTTGAGCACCGCATTGCGATCTTAATGCAAAAAGCGGAAGCGTGGGGCATTGATCTTCCTTCTGAAACGGCGTTTTTTATCGGGCAAACAGTCCGTGCGAATGTGCGTGAACTTGAAGGGGCGCTCAAACAAACCAATGCGCTTGCAAGTTTTAAAGGAATGCCGTTATCGCTTGAAGTCGCGCAAGATGCGCTGCAACATTTAACGGAGCTACAAGACCGTCAAATTACACTCACCAATATTCAAAAAACGGTGACGAGCTATTTTGATCTCGATGCGAATGACCTTGTGAGTAAATCTCGTAAAGCAAATATTGTGCGCCCGCGTCAATTAGCGATGTATATTTCACGGGAATTGACCGATCATAGCCTTCCGGAAATTGGCCGTGCATTTTCCCGCGATCACTCAACGGTGATGCATGCGTGCCAGCGAATTCAAGAAGAGCTTGAGACCAATATCCGTTTACGCCGTGACTTTGAAGCGCTGAAAGCCTCTCTTTTAGTCTAACGTCGAACCCTTTCAAAAACCTGTGTTGTTAGAAAGCATTTTGTACCCACTCAATCTCAGGATTGGGAATATGGGAATCTTGAATGCCGATCACATCAATGCGAACGGGCAGATCGGTGGGATGTTCTTGAAGATAGAGTTCCACCGTTTGGCGAAATTTTTCGATCTTCGCGTCGGTGATGCTTTCAATGGCTGAACCGTAATAGGGATTATTGCGGACGCGGACTTCCACAAAAATAAGTATTTTTTCATCGCTCATAATGAGATCAATCTCACCATAGCGGGCATAATAATTCTGGGTAATGAGTGAAAACCCCTGCTGTTCTAAGAACTTTTGCGCAATGGATTCTCCGTGTCTGCCTTCTGTGATTGAGTTCGTCATCTGCTCTAAACTCCTGCTATAATGGTTCTTTATATTTTTACTATTTTACAATTGAATCAAAATCTATGGCGATCTGTTATATCGTAGCAACTCCGATTGGAAATTTGGCGGACCTAAGTCAACGCGCGCTTGAAACCTTAAAAAGTGTGACGGTCGTTTTTGCGGAAGATACTCGCGTATCGGGTCGATTATTATCTCATTTTGGGATTTCAGCAAAACTCCTTTCACTTCACGAGCATAACGAACGTGAGCGTACAGCGCAAGTGGTGCGTTATCTTGAAGAGGGCGAGTCGGTGGCGATTATTTCCGATGCGGGCACACCGCTTATCTCAGATCCTGGCTATCCGGTTGTCGCGCATCTGCGTCAGCACGATTTTGATGTTATTCCCATTCCCGGCCCTTCGGCGATTATTACCGCACTGTCGGTCTCGGGGCTTCCCACTGATCGATTCACCTTTGAAGGATTTTTGCCGTCCAAAAAAGGGGAGCGGGTAACAAAGCTCTTAAACCTTCAAAGCGAACCGCGAACGATGGTTTTTTATGAATCAAGCCATCGAATTACCGCGATGTTAAGCGATGCGGTTGAGGTGTTTGGTGAGCATCATCCGGCTTTTTTCGGGCGTGAAATGACCAAACATTTTGAAGAGTATCGTGGCGGAACGCTTGGCGAGCTTTTAACCTATTTGACCGATCACAGCGATAAAGTGCGCGGCGAATTTGTGGTGGCCATTGGCGGGGTGACTGAGTCTGAGAGCGACCAATCGAGCGTGAGTGATGAGGCGTTATTAACGGCGTTACTTGCGGAAGGGATTCCTGTTAAACAGGCGGTGAAAGTCGCGACAAAACTCTCGGCAACGCCCAAAAACAGACTCTATGAGATGGCATTAACATTAAAATAAGCGTTAAAGCAATCGAGGATAAAGCGCCATAGCTAACCAGAAGGAATTGAGAATCGTATGACTACCCAATCGCATCATTTAACCCGCGCTGAGCGTGGGATTAGCCTCAATTTAGCGAGTCTTTTTTCGTTACGGATGCTCGGAATTTTTATTATTATTCCGATCTTTGCACAACATGCCGCTTCGCTCGAGGGGGTAACGCCGTTTCTCGCAGGCTTATTTATGAGTGGGTATGCGCTAACGCAAATTATTCTGCAACCGATTTTCGGAATGCTCTCTGATAAATTTGGCCGCAAAGAGACCATCGTAGCAGGGCTCCTCTTTTTTGTGATTGGGAGCGCGATTATTGCTTTCACCTCCAACATTCATGTGGCGATTTTAGGGCGAATTATTCAAGGAACCGGCGCGATTGGGGCGGTGATTTTAGCCCTTGCAACGGATCTGACCCGTGAAGAGGTGCGCTCGAAGGTGATGGCGATTATCGGCATTACGATAGGGCTTACCTTCGGAGTTGCCTTTTTTATCTCGCCAAAGCTCTATGCTTTTACCGAAAGTCTTGGCTTTTCCGGTGGATTAGGGGTCTTTCTTCTCTGTGCGATTTTAGGTGTTTTGGGGATTTTACTGGCGTGGTTTATGCTACCGACGCCGCCTAAAATTGATCGCAGTGCAGCGGAAGCGGCGGGCGGTATTGAGAATTTTAAAGCGGCCTTTAAGGATGGCAACATCAATCGGCTCTATTTTGGCGGAATGATGGTGCATATGATTTTAACGCTCGCATTCACCGCATTCCCGTTTTATCTCATTAATCACGGCTTTGATAATGCTGTTTCGTGGCGCGTCTATGTGCCTGGATTTTTAATTTCGATTATTTTGCTCTTCCCGATCGTGGGATTTGCGGAACGTTTTTACCATCACCGTAAAGTCTTTTTAATGGCGATCGGGTTACTCGGCCTTGCGCTCATGCTCACCTTTTTCAAGATCAGCTATGGCGGATTATTAGTGGTGATGATGCTCTTTTTCTTAGGGTTTAATACCTTAGAAGCGATGCAACCCTCGCTTATGTCGCGCTTTGCGCCGGCGGATAATCGCGGTATGGTGATGGGGATTTTCTCCTCGAGCCAATTTATCGGCATTGCGGTGGGCGGTCAGCTTGGAATGCAGCTTCGCGGCAGTTTTGAAAGCCAGCTTGTGGTCTTTTTTGCGGCGATTTTATTGGTGCTAGCGTGGCTCTATGTCGCCT
>JAAZCI010000041.1 GCA_012513365.1 Lysobacteraceae bacterium | reverse complement strand
GTGGTAGCGATTGACCCCAATACCGGCGATATTTTAGCCTTTGTCTCCAAACCGATGTATGACCCCAATCTCTTTGTCAAAGGGATTAGCCAAAGCGATTATAATCGTCTTCATACCGCCGATAGCCCCTTTTTGAACCGCGTGATGCAAGGAAGGTACCCACCCGGATCGGTGATTAAACCCCAAATTGCGCTTGCGGGCCTCAGCAACGATTTTATCACTTCATCAAGCACCGTCAATTGTAATGGATCGTTTCAAGTACCCGGAAATACCCACCGTTTTCGCGATATGGGGGTTCACGGCACACCCAATGCTCATAAAGCGATCGAGCGGTCGTGCGACGTTTTTTTCTATAGTCTTGCCTATGAGATGGGCATCACCTCGATGACCGATTTTTTAACTCAATTTTATTTAGGGCGCAAAACCGGCATCGATCTGATTGGGGAATCGCCCGGCGTACTACCAACGCCCGCCTATAAACAGCGCACCTTTAAGCAAGCATGGTATGCCGGCGACTCAGTGACAGCGGGAATTGGTCAAAGTTTCTGGCTCACCACCCCGCTTCAGCTCGCGCAGATGGTCTCAATTACCGCTATGCTTGGTGAAACCTATGTGCCCCATATTTTACATTCTCACAGTCACGCCAATAGTGATGAACGCATTACAAAACCGCTCGAACCAATTGAGCCGATGCAAGTGAGTAGCACCAAACATTGGGATACCATTATCGATTCGATGGTGGCGGTGGTGCATGGCAATCGCGGAACTGCGCGCCGAATCAATAAAGGCATCAATTATAAGATCGCCGGAAAAACTGGAACGGCGCAGGTTAAAACCATTGCCCAAGGGGAGCGCTATAATGAGAAAGCACTCGATAAACGTCATCGAGATCATGCGCTCTTTACCGCCTTTGCTCCCGCCGATCAGCCTAAAATTGCGATCTCGGTGGTGGTTGAAAATGGGGGGTCAGGATCCGGAGTTGCCGCGCCCATTGCCAAAGAGGTGATTCACGCGTGGCTTACGGACTTTAGAGAGGTTTCAAACAGCCTACAACTTAACGAAAATGCAGGAGAATAGCGATGGAGATTAAATCCGCTTATGAAAATGAAGAGGTGCGCCCAAGTGGCTTTCTCCGCATTTTTTGCCTCGATACGACACTCACCCTTCTGATTTTGCTCCTTTGCGCCGTCGGGCTTGCGATCTTATTTAGCGCCTCAAATTTTAATGCCGATTATGTGATGTCGCAGGGGAAAAAGATTGTCGTCGGCTTTATTTTAATGACGCTTGTGGCGATGATGCCGCCGGATCTACTGAAGCGCCTTACCCCGATTATCTTTATTGGGGGCGTAATTTTATTGCTACTCATTTTTGTGATTGGCCTTGAGATTAAAGGCGCGCGCCGCTGGATCAATTTCTATATTTTTAAATTCCAGCCCTCAGAGATTATGAAGCTCGCCACGCCGCTCATGGTGGCCTACTTCTTAGATCGATTTAATCTCCCGCGAAGCTTTACCTCGCTTGTAGTCGCGCTCACCTTAATTGCAATCCCCTTTATGCTGGTGCTCATTCAGCCAGACCTTGGAACCGCGCTTATTATCGCCTATTCCGGTGTTGCGGTGCTCTTTTTAGGCGGGCTCTATTGGCGCTACATTATTATTACCGCGCTCATATTAGCGGTGAGTCTGCCGGCGTTTTGGGCATTTGGCATGAAACCTTATCAGAAAGATCGCGTCATTACGCTGCTCAATCCTGAATCGGATCCGCTTGGAAAAGGCTATCAGATTATCCAATCGAAAATTGCCATCGGATCGGGTGGAACCTATGGAAAAGGCTGGCAAAATTCAACGCAAGCCTCACTCCAATTTCTGCCGGAATCCACTACCGACTTTATTTTTGCCATCACCGCCGAAGAGTTTGGCCTGATGGGAAGTGGATTATTATTGCTCACCTATCTGTTGATCATTTATCGATCAATCTTTATCACCTTGAAAGCGCGGGATGATTTTTACCGGCTGATCGGCGGGACCATTTGCCTCTACTTTTTCTTCAATATTTTCGTTAACATCGGCATGGTGAGTGGCATTTTACCCATTGTGGGAATTCCGCTCCCCTTTATCAGTTATGGAGGCACCTCGATTGTGACTCTATTTGTCGCTTTTGGTATATTAATGAATATCTATTCCAACCCCCTTCCTAAGCGAAAAAGGATTGAGTAAATGCAGAAAAAAATTAATTGGGCCATAAGTTCTCTTCTTGTCACCGCGTTTGTTACCGGGTGTGCGACCTCAAATGCTCCAGAAGGGGGCAATCAGGCAACGAGTCGTGGCATCACCGCGCCCACAAATGAGATTATTTTCCCTGAAACTGGCTCACCGAATGTGCCTTATACCCAAGGAACATCTCCCGCACAAGTTAAATCAACAAGCGCCCAATCAAGCGCTCAGCCAACGCCCTCTCGCAGCACAAAATCAGGCCTTGCCAATCGTAAAGACGTGCAAGCCTTTGCCGATCGCGTTGCGCGTAATAACAATCTCGACCGCGATTGGGTACTCGACATCTTAAGCCGCACTGAACTTAAGCCTAAAATTGTTGAAGCGATGAATCGCCCGGCGGAAGGAATGATTTGGGGCCAATATCGCCCGATCTTCATTACCGATAAACGCATCAATGATGGAGTGAAATTCTATCACACCCATCAAAAAGCCTTAGAGCGTGCCTACAATCAATATGGTGTTGCTCCCGAGGTGATCGCGGCGATTATCGGCGTTGAAACCAGTTACGGACAAAATCGCGGCAACTGGGCCGTATTAGATGCGCTTGCGACGCTTGCGTTTGATTATCCGCGCCGTGCTGAGTTTTTCAGTAAAGAGCTGGAAAATTTCTTTGTCATCTTAAATGAGACCAAACTTGAACCCTTTAGTTACAAAGGCTCATATGCCGGCGCGATGGGCTTTCCACAATTTATGCCATCGAGCTATTTAGCTTATGCGGTGGATTTTGATGGTGATGGCCTACGCGATCTTTGGAATAATCCCGTCGATGCGATCGGATCGGTCGCAAACTATTTAGCCAAACATGGTTGGGTGCAAGATGGGACGGTTGCGCTTGAGGTAAAAATTCCTACAGGCAACACCGCTCACCTTCAATATAAACATACCGGCCGATTAGTGCCGCCAAAATACTCAGTGGCCACGCTTAAAGCGGCAGGCGTACAGACTTATGCGCACAATAACAATAAGGCCAATCTTTTTGAATTTGAGATGGAGAAGAATAATCCAGCTGCGTCTCAATGGTGGCTTGGCTTTCAAAACTTCTACTCCATCACCCGATACAACCACTCCCCTCTCTATGCGCTTGCGGTGCATCAGTTAGCTGAGGGCATTAAAGCAAGGAAATAGACGATATGGGGGTATTGTTCAATAAACGAGTGATGGCGTGTGTGATCGCCTCACTCATTTTAACGGGGTGCGCTTCAAAAGGGCATCGCATCAAGGAAATTCCAGGCGGAGGCGCTGTACCAACAGAAGAGCCCTTAAGCCGCTCGGGAAATCCTAAAACCTACAAGGTACTTGGAAAAAACTATACCCTTCGCGATACCACAAAGGGCTACTCTGAAGTGGGCGTTGCCTCTTGGTATGGTAAAGATTTCCACGGGAAAGCCACCTCAAGCGGGACGCCATATAATATGCATGCCTATTCAGCGGCGCATAAAACGCTCCCCATTCCAAGTTATGTCAACGTGACCAACCTTGAAAATGGCAAAAGCCTCATTTTACGTGTTGATGACCGTGGACCATTTGTGAAAAACCGCATTATTGATCTCTCATTTCGCGCGGCAAAAGAGCTTGGCGTACTCCAAAATGGAACGGCTAAAGTTCGCGTAACCGCTATTCCTCCGCATCAATCACTCACCAACAAAAGCGCCGTTTATCCGAGCACCCATAATAAACCGCTACCGAATAACGTTTTATCGGGCCATAACTACTATCTACAAGTTGGGGCCTTTGGTGATGAGCAAAATGCAGTGAACTTTAAAAACTCGCTGCAATATCACGGCCTTAATGATGCGAAAATCGTCCCGAATAAAGGGCTATATCGTGTTATAATTGGACAATATCAAAATTATAACGCTGCCAAAGAGGCCTCGTATCGCCTCGGTCTACCGAATACAGTAATCACGATTTAACC